>NZ_JBSHHD010000070.1:0-5037 GCF_053618155.1 Agromyces sp. NPDC055658
GATGCCCGAGGCATCCGCCCTTCGCTTGCGGCGTCTCGGGGCCCTTCGCTACTCGACCACCGGGGCCGACTCGTGCTCGAGGTGGTAGCGCAGGCTCGCGAGCTCGGCCTTGAGGGCCGCCGGCACGCGGTCGCCGAACTGGGCGAAGTACTCGTCGGTCAGCTCGCACTCGGCGAGCCACGAGTCGCGGTCGACGTCGAACAGCTGCTCGAGCGCCTCGGCCGTGATGTCGAGGCCGTCGAGGTCGAGCGAATCGGCGGCCGGGAGGAGGCCGATCGGCGTCTCGACGGTGTCGGCGGTGCCCTCGACGCGGCCGACGATCCACTCGAGCACGCGCGAGTTCTCACCGAACCCGGGCCAGAGGAACGAGCCGTCGGCGCCCTTGCGGAACCAGTTGACCTGGAAGATCTTCGGGGCGCCCTGGCCGAGCACGCGGCCCATCTTCACCCAGTGGCCCCAGTAGTCGGCCATGTTGTAGCCGCAGAACGGGAGCATCGCGAAGGGATCGCGGCGGAGCTCGCCCACGGTGCCCTCCGCCGCGGCGGTCTTCTCCGACGAGATCGTCGCGCCCATGAACACGCCGTGCTTCCACGAGCGGGCCTCGGCGACGAGCGGCACGTTCGTCGCGCGGCGTCCGCCGAAGAGGATCGCGTCGATCGGCACGCCGTCGTGGGCGTCCCAGTCGTCGGAGATCTGCGGGCACTGCGCGGCGGCGACCGTGAAGCGGGAGTTCGGGTGCGCGGCGGGGCGGCCCGAAGCGGGCGTCCAGTGGTTGCCCTCCCAGTCGGTGAGCTCGGCCGGCACTTCGTCGGTCAGGCCCTCCCACCAGACGTCGCCGTCGGGGCGCAGGGCCACGTTCGTGAAGATCGTGTTGCCCCAGAGCGTCTGCACGGCGGTCGGGTTGGTCGACTCGCCCGTGCCCGGTGCGACGCCGAAGAACCCGGCCTCGGGGTTGATCGCGTAGAGGCGGCCGTCGTCGCCGGGGCGCATCCAGGCGATGTCGTCGCCGATCGTCTCGACCTTCCAGCCGGGGATCGTGGGCTGCAGCATCGCGAGGTTCGTCTTGCCGCACGCCGACGGGAACGCGGCGGCGACGTGGTACGACTTGCCCTCGGGCGAGGTGACCTTGATGAGCAGCATGTGCTCGGCGAGCCAGCCCTCGTCGCGGGCCATGACACTCGCGATGCGCAGCGCGAAGCACTTCTTCGCGAGCAGGGCGTTGCCGCCGTAGCCCGAACCGTACGACCAGATCTCGCGCGAGTCCGGGAACTGCACGATGTACTTGGTGTCGTTGCAGGGCCACTCGATCTCGGCGCGGCGGTGGCCGACGCCGTCGACGAGCGGGTAGCCGACCGAGTGCACCGTGCGCACCCAGGGCTCGCCGGCCTCGATGAGGCGGTAGACCTGCTCGCCCATGCGCGTCATGATGCCCATCGACAGCACCACGTACGGCGAGTCGGTGATCTCGACGCCGAGCTGCGAGATGGGGCCGCCGAGCGGGCCCATCGAGAACGGCACGACGTACATCGTGCGGCCCTTCATCGAGCCGTCGAAGACCTCGGTGAGCTCGTCGCGCATCTCGCGCGGGTCGCGCCAGTTGTTCGTGGGACCCGCGTCCTCCTCGTACGTCGAGCAGATGAACGTGCGGTCCTCGACGCGGGCGACGTCCGACGGGTCGGTGCGCGCGAGGTAGCTGTTGGGGCGCCACTCGGGGTTGAGCTTGATCAGCTTGCCCTCGGCGACGAGCTGGCGCTCGAGGAGGTCGGCCTCGTGCTGCGATCCGTCGCACCACACGACGGCGTCGGGCTTGGTGAGGCCGGCGATCTCGTCGACCCATGCCCGAAGCGCGGGGTCGGTGGTGCCGCGCGGCGCGTGGCCTTCGCCGTAGGCCTGGGTGCCGTCCGTGTCGGTCGAGAGCCCGGAGATGGTCATCATCGTCCCTTCCAAGTGGTGCCCGGCGCGGCGCCGGATCGCTTCGTGTTTCCAGAATGCGCCGATTCGAGGCATCCCGGTGACCAATTCGGGGGTTAAGAATCTGCGATCTTTCGATATTCTTAACGGATGAAGGCAGGCTCCCCCGATCTCGCGACCCTCGGCCACCGCATCCGCCATTTCCGCGGCGAGCGCGGGCTCACCCTCGACCAGCTCGGCGACGCGGTCGGCATGGCCGGTAGCCAGCTCTCGCTCATCGAGAACGGCAAGCGCGAGCCGAAGCTCTCGACGCTCGACGCGCTCGCGGCCGCCCTCGGGGTCGAGCTCTCCGACCTGCTCTCGCGCGAGGCGCCGAGCCGCCGCGCGGCCCTCGAGCTCGAGCTCGGCCGCGCGCAGACCGGCCAGTTGTACGCGAGCCTCGGGCTGCCGGCCGTGAAGCCCTCGCGCGGCATCTCCGACGAGACGCTCGAGGCGATCGTCGGGCTGCACCGCGAACTGCAACGGCGTGCATCCGAGGCGATCGCCACCCCCGAAGAGGCCCGGCGTGCCAACACCGACCAGCGCGAGCGCATGCGCGCGCGGCACAACTACCTGCCCGACATCGAGGCCCTCGCCGAGGAGCAGGTGCGCGCCTCGGGCCACCGGTCCGGCGCGCTCACCCACCGGGAGGTCGGCGTGATGGCCGAGCGGCTCGGCTTCCAGCTCATCTACGTCGACGACCTGCCCGACTCCACCCGCTCGATCACCGACCTCGCCAACGGGCGCATCTACCTGCCGCCGGCCTCGATCCCGGGCGGGCACGGGCTGCGTTCGATGGCGCTCCAGGCGATGGCGCACCGGCTGCTCGGCCACACGCCGCCCGCGAGCTACGACGAGTTCCTCTGGCAGCGGCTCGAGATCAACTACTTCGCCGCGGCGTGCCTCATGCCCCAGGAGGCGTCGGTCACGTTCCTGCAGGAGGCGAAGAAGGAGAAGCGGCTCGCGATCGAGGACTTCCGCGACGCGTTCGGCGTGACGCATGAGGCCGCCGCCCTGCGGTTCACGAACCTCGCGACCGAGCACCTCGACATGACGCTGCACTTCCTCAGGGTGAACGGCGACGGGGCGTTGCTCAAGGGCTATGAGAACGACGGCCTGCCGCTGCCGACCGACGTGACCGGGTCGATCGAGGGCCAGTGGGTGTGCAAGCAGTGGAGCGCGCGCACCGCGTTCGAGCACACCAACCGCACGACCGAGAATTACCAGTACACCGACACCCCGGCGGGCACCTTCTGGTGCGCGACCCAGACCGGGCGAACGGATGCCGCGGAGTTCTCGATCACGGTCGGCGTCCCGTTCGCGCAGGCCAAGTGGTTCCGCGGCCGCGAGACCACGGTGCGCGCGGTGTCGACCTGCCCCGACGAGTCGTGCTGCCGCCGGGCGCCGTCGGGGCTCGCCGAGCGCTGGGCCGGGCGGGCGTGGCCGAGTGCCAGGTTGCACGCGCACGTGCTCTCGCCGCTGCCGTCGGGCACCTTCCCCGGGGTCGACGACGTCTCGGTCTACGAGTTCCTCGAGGCGCACGCCGAGCAGTAGGCGGCGACTTCCGCTGACGGCCTCTTCGTCCGAACAGGCACTTCTCCGTCGCCACACCGGGCCGAGACCTGCGCGGTACGGCGGGTCGCGCGGATGCGCCTGTTCGGTCGCGCACCGGGCCGGGACAACCACACGCAATGAAGTTTCTATTGCATTAGTGTGTGTCGCACAGTATCGTATCAGCCATGAACACCGATGAGACGACCGCCGGGCACCTGCAAGAGCTGCGCCGCGGCACCGTCGTGCTCGCCTGCCTCGTCCGGCTGCGCACGCCCGACTACGGCTACGCACTGCTCGAGTCGCTCAACGCACTCGGCATCCTCGTCGACGCGAACACGCTCTACCCGCTGCTGCGTCGCCTCGAGAAGCAGGGCCTGCTGACGAGCGAGTGGAACACCGACGAGGCACGGCCCCGCAAGTTCTATCGCACGAGCCCGACCGGCGTTGAACTCGCCGACACCCTCATGACCGACTGGCGACGCATCGACGACGCGCTCGCCGGCCTCACCGACGGAGACGAATCATGACCGCGAACACCCTCACCGACCGCTACGTGTGGGCCGCCGCCCGCAGCGTGCCCGAGGCCCAGCGCGACGAGCTCGAGCGCGAGCTGCGCGAGCGCATCGGCGACGCGAGCGACGCGCTCGTCGAGCAGGGGCGCACGCCGGCCGACGCCGAGCACGCCGCCCTCACCGCCCTCGGCGACCCGGCCGCCCTCGCCGCCGAGTACGTCGGCCGCCCGCTGCAGCTCATCGGGCCGCGCTACTTCCTCGTCTGGTGGCGGCTGCTGAAGTTCCTGCTCGCGGTCGTGCTCCCGATCGCCGTCGCGGCGGTCACGCTCGGCCAGCTGCTCTCGGGCGCCGATGTCGACGAGGTCATCGGCAGCGCCGTTGCGAGCGCGTTCTCGATCGCCGTGCATCTCGGCTTCTGGACGACGCTCGTGTTCGCGATCCTCGAGCGCACGCCCGCGGCCGCCGGCCAGCGCGGCATCGACCTCGAGTGGAAGCCCGAGATGCTGCCGCAGATCGCCGAGGACGGTCGCACCAACCGGCTCGTCGACCTCGTCGCCTCGCTCGTGCTGCTCGGCATCTTCGGCGTGCTGCTCGTCATGCAGCAGTTCGGCCTGCCGTGGGTCGACGCGCTCTCGTCGATGCCCCTGCTCGACCCCGCCCTGTGGAGCTTCTGGCTGCCGTACTTCCTCGTGCTCATCGTGCTCGAGGCGGCGTTCGCGGTCGCCGTGTACCTCCGCGGCTGGACCTGGGGCCTCGCAGGCGCGAACCTCGTGCTCGGCGCCGCGTGGGTCGTGCCCGGCCTCTGGCTCTACGCGACCGGGCAGCTCTTCAACCCCGCCGCGCTCGAGGCCGTCGGGTGGCCGTGGGGCGATGCCGGCGAGGTGATCGCGCCGATCGCCGTCGTGGTCGTGATCGCGGGCGCCGCGTGGGACGTCATCGACGGCTTCATCAAGGCGGCGCGCTCCCAGCAGCGCATCACGGCGGCCTGAGCACCGCAGAGCCGGATGCCTCGGGGCCGGCG
>NZ_JBSHHD010000071.1:0-4996 GCF_053618155.1 Agromyces sp. NPDC055658
GCGATGCGCCGGGGCCGTTCCGAATGTCGCTGAACGCTTAGTTGACGCGCTCGGAGACGTTCTGGTCGTTGTACTCGTAGATGCCGATCGTGGCGCCCGTGGGGTCGCCGTTCTCGTCGAACGTGATCGGGCCCGACAGACCGTCGTAGTCGATCTGCTCGCCCTCGGCGAGGAGCTTGGCCGCCGACTCGAAGTCGGTCACCTTCTCGCCGCCGCCGGTCGTGCCGGAGATCTGCGTCAGGTAGTCGGCGATCGACTGGCCGCTCGTGTCGTTGGCCGCGTAGGCCGCGAGCGCGAACAGCACGATGTTGTCGTACGACTCCGCCGCGTAGGTGAAGTCGGTCAGGCTCGGGTCGATCTCCTTCAGGCGCTCGGTGAAGTCGCCGAGCGAAGCGAGGTCGAGACCGGGCGTGGTCGCCTTCGAGCCGGCGATGAGGCCGGGAGCGAAGTCCGCGCTGTAGTCGAGACGGTTGCCGTCGGTGAGGTAGATCTTGTCACCGGGGAAGCCGCCGCCGACGAGGTCGGGGATGATGACCTTCGCCTCGTTGAACGAGATGATCACGATCGCGTCGGGGTTCTGCGCCGTCACGTCGCCGATCTGGGTCGAGAAGTTCGTGTCGCCCGTGTTGAACGACGACTCCGCCACGACCTCGCCGCCGGCACCCTCGAACGCGTTCTTCGTCGCCTCGGCGAAGCCCGTGCCGTAGGCATCGTTCTGGTAGATGATGCCGAGCGTCGAGTTGCCGTCTTCGGCGGCCAGGTTGCCGAGCACCTCGCCCTGCAGCAGGTCGGAGGGAGCGGTGCGCCAGTAGAGCCCGTTGTCGTCGATGGTCGACAGGTCGAGACCCGTGTTCGACGGCGACATGAGCACGACGCCCGCGCTCGTGACCTGCTCGTAGATGTTGCGGGTCGTCGCCGACGCCGCAGCGCCCGAGATGGCCGAGACGCCGCCCGAGAGCAGGTCGGTGACCGAACCCGTCGCGACGTCGACCGTGCTGTCGCCCTCGTCGCGGAGGGTCAGCTCGATGTTGATGCCGAGGTCGGCGGCGTTGATGTCGTTGACCGCGAGCTGGGCAGCCGCGATCTGGGGCGGGCCGAGCACCGCGAGCGTGCCGCTCTGCGGTGCGAGCTGGCCGACCTTCAGGGTCAGGTCGCGCTCGCCGGCCTCGATCGGCTGGGCATCGCCGGTGTCGGCGGGCTTCTCGCTCTCGGTCGACGACGGTGACCCGCCTGAGGTGCACGCGGTGAGCAGGAGGGTGCTGACGCCGACGATGGCGAGACCCGTCCAGGCTGCGCGCGCAGAACGCTTGGCCGAAGCCTTCGCGAAGACGCTCATGTTGCTCCTTGGGACTGAAGGAATTCGTTACACAATCAAGCGTCAGTCCTGACGCCGTTGATTGACAGTATTGCGGGCCCACCGCGGAAACAAGTCACCGCGGTCACAACCCGGTAACACCGGCCGGATCGTTACCGGGTCGACACCTGCGCGGCCTCCGACGCACGGAATCCGCGTCATGCGGTGTCATCCGCTGCGGATTCCGCCGTTCGGGACTCCGGCCGCCGAAGGTCCGCCGAAGTCCGTCAGACGGGCTCGGCGACGATCCGTCGCGCCGCACGGCCGCGACGCACGAGGTCGACGGTGAGCACGGCGAGCGCGACCCAGACGAGGGCGAACCCGATCCACCGCTCGGGCGGCATCGGCTCGCCGAGCACCGCGACGCCGACGATGAACTGGATGAACGGCGCGAAGTACTGGATGAACCCCATGTAGATGAGCGGCAGCCGCCGCGATGCCGCGGCGAACAGCAGCAGCGGCACCGCCGTGACGACGCCGGCGAGCGAGAGCAGCACCGCGTGCCAAGCCCCCTCGGTGCCCATCGTGAGACCTTCGGTCGCGGCGATCCACCACAGCTGCGCGGCAGCGACGGGCGCGAGCCAGAGCGTCTCGAGCGTGAGGCCCGACACGGCGTCGACCCTGGGGCCGACGCGCTTCTTGATGAGCCCGTAGAACCCGAACGAGAACGCGAGCAGCAGCGCGATCCAGGGGAACTGCCCGTGCCCGACCGCGAGCACGACGACCGCGACGATCGAGATGCCGACGGCCACCCACTGCGTCGGGTTGAGGCGCTCGCGCAGCACGAGCACCCCGAGGAAGATCGTCACGATCGGGTTGATGAAGTACCCGAGGGATGCCTCGACGACCTGCTCGTTCACCGCCGCGTAGACGTACGTCTCCCAGTTGACGAAGATCAGGGCGCCCGCCGCGGCCATCGTGAAGAGCACCCGGCGGTTGCGCAGGAGCGCGACGAACTTCGACCATCCGCGGGTGACGGTGATCAGCAGGGCGCAGAAGACGAGCGAGAGCAGGATGCGCCACGCGACGATCTCGACCGACCCGGTGGGTGCGAGCGCGATGAAGTAGATGGGGAGCACGCCCCAGAGCAGGTACGCGGAGATCGCGTAGCCGAGACCCGCTCGGCTGATCGCGCCGTGATCGGCGTGGGCTGAGCGGGAATTCACCGATCCAGCCTACGCCCGGCGGGCGACACCGCCGTTTCGGGGCACCCTTCGGGCCCCAGGAACGCCGAACGGCCCGGATACCGAGGCATCCGGGCCGATCGTGAAGGTTTCGGGTCGCTCAGCGAACGACGACCGCGAGCACGTCGCGGGCCGAGAGCACGAGGAAGTCCTCGCCACCGAACTTGACCTCGGTGCCGCCGTACTTCGAGTAGATGACCTTGTCGCCGACCGCGACGTCGAGCGGAACGCGGTTGCCGTTGTCGTCGATGCGACCGGGACCGACGGCGACGACCTCGCCCTCCTGCGGCTTCTCCTTCGCAGTGTCGGGGATGACGAGACCCGACGCGGTGGTCTGCTCGGCCTCGACCTGCTTGATGACGATGCGATCCTCGAGCGGCTTGATGGAAACCGACACGGTTACCCCTTTTCTAGACGAATGCCGTCTTTTGACGAAAGACTGGTTAGCAGCCTCGGAGCGAGAGTGCTAAGCCGAGTCTAGGCGCGTTCTGGCACTCGTGCAACGTGAGTGCCAGCGCCGTTCACGCGCGGCGAACACGAGCGACCGACGCGGCCGTGCGGGCCGCTCGTCCGGTGCTAGCGTTGCCGGGTGGAACGCTCCGACCTCGTCGAACTCCTCTCCCCCGAAGGCCTGCGCCTGCTCGACGAGCTGCCCGAGTGGGACTCGAAGGCCGACATCGTGAAGACCGTGGCCGAGCTGCGCCGGAGGGGCTACGCCGCCGGCCTCGTCGCGGCCGTGCTCAGCCAGTCGAAGCTGCGCGCGAAGGCTGCCGCGAAGTTCGGCCCGTTCGCCGCGCGCATGCTGTTCACCGAGCCCGGCCTCGAGCAGGCCACCCGGCTCCAGGTCGCCGCCCTCCACGCTGGTCGCTTCTCGCGCGCGGGCGTCCGCCACGTCGCCGACCTCGGCTGCGGCATCGGCGGCGACGCTTTGGCCATGGCCGCGATCGACCTCGAGGTCACCGCGGCCGAGGCCGACGAGGTCACCGCGGCGATCGCCGCCTACAACCTCACCCCGTTCCCCCAGGCGCGCGTCCTCCACGCTCGTGCCGAGGACGTCGCGCTGGGCGGCATCGACGGCGCCTGGCTCGATCCGGCGCGGCGCACCACGGCGGGCGGCACCACGACCCGCATCGCGGATGCCTCGGCGTACTCGCCGAGCCTGGACTTCGCCTTCGGGCTCGCCGAGCGGATGCCCGTCGGCGTGAAGCTGGGCCCGGGCACCGATCGCGAGGTGATCCCCGCCGGTGCCGAGGCGCAGTGGGTCTCGGTCGACGGCGACGTCGTCGAGCTCGCCGTCTGGCTCGGCGTACTCGCCCGACCGGGCGTCGGGCGATCTGCGCTCGTCATCCGCGGCGATGCCGCACACGAACTCGCCGCCGCGGCCGACAGCGAGGACGCCCCCGACGGCCCGCTCGGCGACTATCTCTACGAACCCGACGGTGCGGTCATCCGCGCACGGCTCATCGGCGATCTCGCGCGCGAGCACGGCGCCTGGATGCTGAGCCCGGGCATCGCGTACCTCACGGCCGACACGGCGTTCGACTCTCCGTTCGCCAGGGGCTTCCGCGTGATCGAACGGCTGCCGGCCGACGAGCGGGGCCTGCGCCAGGCGCTGCAGTCGCGCGGCGTCGGCACCGTCGAGATCAAGAAGCGCGGTGTCGACGTCGATCCGGCGACGCTGCGCACGCGGTTGAAGCTGCGCGGAACGGAACGGGCGACGATCGTGCTCACCCGCGAGCAGGGCCGGCACGTCGCGCTGCTCGTCGAACGGCTCGAACCCGCCGTCTGAGGCGCGCCCCGCGCAGGAGGACGGGTCTCGACACCCGCCGCGACGCTCAGACCGGCAGGGCGCCGAAGACGATCGCGTAGTAGCCGATCCAGACCGCGGAGAAGACGAGCCCGGCGAGCCCGGTGCCGATGCCCACGAAGGCGAGCGCGCGCCCGTGCTCCTCACGGCGCAGGCCCAGCACGCCGAAGACGATCGCGGCGATCGAGAGCGGCAGCATCCAGCCCACGAAGAGCGACGCCGCCGCGCCGATCACACCCGTGACGGCGGCCACCCAGCTGTAGGCCCGGCGCTGCTGCTCCTCTTCGATCTCGATGGACTCGGCGGTGTCGTAGCCGGCCCGATGCACGATGAGCAGCTGGCCGGTCGAGATGCGGCGCAGCTGGCCGGTGTCGACGGGAACCTCGAACTCGCGGGCGTCCGCCTCCCGGATCACGGGGTCGGCCCGGAATGTCGGTTCCGCGGGGCGGTACGGAGCGAGCGGGTCGACCGGGTCGGCCCGGTCGACGGCGAGCGCCGGCTCGGCCCGCTCGTTCGAGGGCGCCGCCTCAGTCTGCGCGAGCGATGCGGCCGCGACAATCGGCTCGGCCCCGGCGGCCGGGACGACCGGCCGGGCGTCGGTTTCCGCGACGACCGGCTCGGCGCCGGCGGCCGGAACGACCGGTTCGACGC
>NZ_JBSHHD010000072.1:0-4622 GCF_053618155.1 Agromyces sp. NPDC055658
GGCCGACGCCGCCGCCGCCCGCGAAGCGACCGCGCCGAGCCAGGCGGCACCGGCGGCCGCCGCGACCGCCGCGGCAGCCGCCACGATCGACGCGGTCGTCGCGCCGGCCGGAACCGGCGCCCGACCCGACGGCACGGGCGACGGGGCACCCGCAGCCCCCGGCACCGTCGAACCGGGCGCGGCGCCCGCCGGCCCTGCCCGCCAGGCCGTCGGCGCCCGCGCCGGAGCCCTCGTCAACCAGCGGGTCGACGAGTTCCTCGCGCCCGAGCTCGACCCCGACCTCGCCCCGCCCGAGTCGGTCGTGCACCTGCCGATCCCGCGCGTGATCGGTTCGACCGTGCTCGGCGGCTCGACGATCTGGGCGGCGATCCTCATCGCGATCATCGCCGTCGGGGTCTCGACCGGGCAGACGTGGGTGCTGTTCAGCTTCGTGCCCGCGGCGATCGGTCTCGTGAGCTACATGTGGTCGCGCATCACGAAGTCGCTGCGCTACTCGATCGCCGGCACCCCCGACGGTGTCCGCATCGGCCACGGCCTGCTGTCGACCGGCAACCAGACGATCCCGCCCGGCCGCATCCACGCGATCGAGGCGACGCAGTGGGTGTTCTGGCGTCCGTTCGGCTGGTGGTCGATCCGCATCAACGTGGCCGGTCACTCCGTCGCGAACTCGAACGAGGCGGCGCAGCGCACGACGGTGCTGCCGGTCGGCACCGTCGCCGACGTGCACCGCGTGCTCGCCCTGCTGCTGCCGGATGCCGCGGCCGAGGTCGACCCGCTCGTCGGCGCCGGCCTCACCGGGCGCGGGGCGGGCGCGGGCTTCTCGTCGACCCCGCGGCGCGCCGCGTGGTTGCGGCCGTTCTCGTGGCGCCGCATCGGCTGGGCCGCGGCCGACGGGGTCGCGCTCATCCGCCGGGGCGCGCTCGTGCGCAGCCTCACGCTCGTGCCGCTCGCCCGCATGCAGTCGGTCGCGGTGTCGGCGGGGCCGATCGATCGCACGCTGCGGTTGTCGGCCCTGCGCCTGCACACGGTCACCGGCCCCGTCAGCGCCGTGCTGCCGGTCGTCGACCGCGACGAGGCGAGCGTGCTCTTCGAACGGCTCGCCGACGAGGCCGTCGCCCGCGCCGCGAGCGATACGACGCACCACTGGGGTGCCCTGCCCGGAGGAGCTCCCGATGCCGGCTGAACGTGCAGGACGACTCGGGGTCGGCACGATCGGCGCCGGCCGCGTCGGCGCCGTGCTCGCCGCCGCGCTCGGCGGCGCCGGGCACGCCCTGACCGGCGTCGCCGCCGTCTCGGACGAGAGCCGCGAGCGTGCCGCCGTGATGCTGCCCGGCGTGCCGGTGCTCGAGGTGCCGGTCATCGTCGAGCGCAGCGAGCTCGTCCTGCTCGCGTTGCCCGACGACGAGCTCGAGGGTCTCGTGGCGGGGCTCGCCGACGCGGGCGTCTGGCAGCCCGGGCAGCTCGTGCTGCACACCTCGGCGGGGTTCGGCACGAGTGTGCTCGAGCCGGCCCGCCGCGCCGGGGCGATCCCGCTCGCGGTGCACCCGGCGATGACGTTCACGGGCACGAGCATCGACCTCGCCCGGCTGCCCGGCACGTGGTTCGCCGTCACCGCGCCGTCGCCCGTGCTGCCGATCGGGCAGGCCCTCGTCGTCGAGATGGGCGGTGAGCCGTTCATCGTCGCCGAGGCCGATCGGGCCGCATACGGCGACGCGGTCGACACCGTCGTGTCGTTCTCGAGCGCGATCGTCGACCAGGCGAGCACGCAGCTCGACGCGATCGGGGTGCCGCGTCCCGGCGCCGTCCTCGCCGCGCTCGCGCGGAGCGCCGTCGAGAACGCCCTCGCCCGCCACGACCGCGGGCCGTTGCCCGACGGTACGATCGACGGGGCCGGATTCGACCGGCCGCTGGGAGGTGGCGCGTGAGCGCGATCGACGCCCGACCCGAGGGCACGCGCGTGGTCCCGACGATCGCCGAACTGCGCGCCCTCATCGCCGACGAGCGGCGGGGCGGGGCGACCATCGCCTTCGTGCCGACGATGGGCGCGCTGCACGACGGCCACCTGGCACTCGTCGCCCGCGCGCGCGAGCTCGCCGACGTCGTCGTCGTCTCGATCTTCGTCAACCCGCTGCAGTTCGGGCCGGGCGAGGACCTCGACCGCTACCCGCGCACGCTCGACGCCGACGTCGCGGCCCTCTCCGGCCTCGAGGTCGAGGTCGTGTTCGCGCCGACGGCGGCCGAGATGTATCCCGACGGGCCGAGCTCGACGCGAGTCGTCGCGGGCGAGGTCGGGGCGCTGTACGAGGGCGCTTCGCGCCCGGGGCACTTCGACGGCATGCTCACGGTCGTGCAGAAGCTCTTCCACATCGTCGCCCCCGACGTCGCGGTGTTCGGCCAGAAGGACGCGCAGCAGGTGTTCCTCGTGCGCCGGATGGTGCGCGACCTCGACCTGCCCGTCGCGATCGAGGTCGTGCCGACGGTCCGCGAGGGCGACGGTCTCGCGCTCTCGAGTCGCAACCGCTTCCTCGACGAAGACGAGCGGCGCACCGCGCTCGTGCTCTCCGAGGCGCTCGCCGCGGCCGCCGACTCGGCGGCCGACGGGGTCGACGAGGCGCTCGCCGAGGCGGTGGCCGCGTTCGGCGACCACGACGGCGCCGAGCTCGACTACTTCGTGATCGTCGACCCTGCGACGTTCCTGCCGGTGGCGACGGATGCCTCGGGGCCGGCGCTCGCGCTCGTCGCGGCGAGGGTCGGCGCGACCCGCCTGATCGACAACCGGCTGATCGAACTCGGCTGATCGGGCCGCCTGCGGGCGGCAAGTAGGCTTGAGCACGCACCCGGATCCTGCTGCGGCAGGCACTGCCCGCGCGACGAGAGAGAACGATGGCCGACGAGACGCCGAACCAGACCGCCGAACCCACTGCCGACGAGATCAGTGAGCAGAAGGCCGTGCGGCTCGCCAAGCGCGAGCGGCTCATCGCCGAGGCATCCGGTCTCGGCGGCGGGGCCTACCCGGTGCGCCTGCCGATCACGGCGACCATCCCCGAGGTGCGCGACCGCTTCGTCGGCCTCGGCGTCGACGAGGCGTCGGGTGAGACGGTCGGGCTCGCAGGTCGCGTCGTGCACCTGCGCAACACCGGCAAGCTCTGCTTCGCCGCCCTGCAGTCGGGCGACGGCAGCCGCATCCAGGCGATGGTCTCGCTCGGCGAGGTCGGCGAGGAGTCGCTCGCCGCGTGGAAGGAGCTCGTCGACCTCGGCGACCACGTGTTCGTCTCGGGCGAGGTCATCACGAGCCGCCGCGGCGAGCTCTCGATCATGGTGAAGGAGTGGCGCATCGCGGCGAAGGCGATCCTGCCGCTGCCGAACCTGCACAACGAGCTCAACGAAGAGACGCGGGTGCGCTCGCGCTACCTCGACCTCATCGCCCGCGAGCAGGCCCGCCGCAACGTGATCGACCGCGCGAAGGTGAACGCGAGCCTGCGGCAGACCTTCACGAGCCTCGGCTTCATCGAGGTCGAGACCCCGATGCTGCAGGTCATGCACGGCGGCGCCTCCGCCCGTCCGTTCGTCACGCACTCGAACGCGTTCGACACCGAGCTGTACCTGCGCATCGCGCCCGAGCTGTACCTCAAGCGCGCCGTCGTCGGCGGCATCGAGCGGGTGTACGAGATCAACCGCAACTTCCGCAACGAGGGCGCCGACTCGACGCACTCGCCCGAGTTCGCGATGCTCGAGGCCTACGAGGCGTACGGCGACTACAACACGATCGCCGACCTCACCCAGAAGCTGATCCAGGACGCCGCAGCCGCGGTGTCGGGCTCGCACGTCGTGACCTGGGCCGACGGCACCGAGTACGACCTCGGCGGCGACTGGGACCGCATCTCGATGTACGGCTCGCTCTCGCAGGCGGTCGGCGAGGAGATCACGCCCGAGACGCCGATGTCGCGCCTGAAGGAGCTCGCCGACGAGGCCGGCATCGAGATCGACCACCCGATCCCCGGCAAGTACGTCGAAGAGCTCTGGGAGCACCACATCAAGGGCGGCCTCGAGCGGCCGACCTTCGTCATGGACTTCCCCGAGGACACGTCGCCGCTCGTGCGCGGCCACCGCGACATCGCGGGCGTCGTCGAGAAGTGGGACCTCTACATCCGCGGCTTCGAGCTCGCGACGGGGTACTCCGAGCTCGTCGACCCGGTCATCCAGCGCGACCGCTTCGTGGCCCAGGCCAAGCTCGCCGCCGGCGGCGACCCCGAGGCGATGCGCCTCGACGAGGAGTTCCTGCGGGCGCTCGAGTTCGGCATGCCGCCGTCGGGCGGCATGGGCATGGGCATCGACCGGCTGCTCATGGCCGTCACCGGCCTCGGCATCCGCGAGACGATCCTCTTCCCGCTCGTCAAGTAGCACGTACCCCCGCCCCCTCTGAACGGATGCCTCGCATGAACGACCGACCCGACGACCGGCCGAACGGCGAGAAGCCCGATCGCGAGCCGCCCTCGAGGGCGCGCGTCGTGATCTGGGTCGTCGTCGCCGCGGTCGGGCTCTACCTCGTGGGTTCGGGCGTGTGGGGACTGCTCACCCCGGGTTGACCGGGTCGGCGCGGGGCGGCGCCGCGACGTCGGTCA
>NZ_JBSHHD010000073.1:0-4283 GCF_053618155.1 Agromyces sp. NPDC055658
GTGTGCCTAGCCGCGCTGGGGGGCTATGGTGGGGGGGGGTGTGTGCGGGCGCATGGGGGGTCCGGCGTGATCCCCTGGGCCTGGGGGGGGCCGGGGGGTTGCGGGCGGGCCCGGGTCGCCTCCCACGAGGAACCTGAGCGACGAGAGAGGTGATGAGCGTGCTGGTGCACGAGGTGCGAGTGCAGTCCCATCTGGACGGGCTGCAGTTCCCGGTGACGACCTCGGTGCTGGTCGACCACATCAGGAGGTCGGGCGCCCCCGACCACGTGGTCGAAGTGCTCGAGCGGACCGGTGAGCGGATCTTCGAGGATCGCCTCGCGGTCTCGGAGGCGCTGGAGCCCTGAGCCGCGCGCCGCCGAACGCGACGCCCACTCGGCCGCCGGCGCCCGCCCGCACTCAGCCCGGCTCGACCGCCTCGAGCGTCGCGCGCTTCGCGACCCGGCCGTCGCCCGACGAGCGGCCGGTGAGCCGGCGCCCGATCCAGGGCAGCACGAACTCGCGGTAGTACGCGGCGGTGTTGCGGCTTCGCGGCCCGGGCGGGGCGGCTGCGACCTCTTCGACGCCCCACTCGGGCGGCACGGGCACGTCGAGCGCGGTGAGCACGTTCGAGGCGACGCGCGCGTGGCCGAGGGCGTTGAGGTGCAGCTTGTCGGGCGACCAGTAGCGGATGTCGCGGAGCCCACGGTCGTTGAAGTTGTCGACGAAGGTCACGCCCTCGAGCGTGCCGAGGTCGACGAGCGCGGCCGTGAGCCGGGCGCCGCGGGCGTCGAAGACCTTGCCCATCGGCAGGTGCTCGGTCGGGTTCGCCCCGCTCAGCATGAGCACGTGGATGCCGGCGTCGCGAATGCGGTGGATCGCGTCGCGGAAGCGAGTCGCCGTCACCTGCTCGTCCATGCGGGGGCGCAGCATGTCGTTGCCGCCGCCGTTGAAGCTCAGGAGCTCGGGCTTCAGCGCGATCGCGGCGCCGAGCTGCTCGTCGATGATGGGGCCGAGCTTGCGCCCGCGGATCGCGAGGTTCGCGTAGCCGATCGGCTCGCGCGCGTGCTGTGCGAGGCCGAGCGCCACGAAGTCGGCCCAGCCGCGCACGCTGCCGTCGGGCAACTCGTCGCCGACGCCCTCCGTGAAGCTGTCGCCGATCGCCGCATAGGAGTGGTACATGCCTTCCACGCTAGCGCGGCGCGAGCGCGAGGCATCCCGTCGGCCGAACCGTGACCGGCGCTGGAATGCCGCGGCACAGGTTCACTCGGCGGCGGGTTCGAGCTCGCAGTCGGCGCCCGGGTAGAGCAGCGTCTCGTGTCCGTCGTCGAAGCGCACGAGGTACGGCGGACCGCCGTCCTCGCCGCGGACCTCGAGGATCTCGCCGTGCCGGCCGGGCTGGCCGACCTGCTTTCCGTGGATGAAGAGGCGTTCGCCCACCGTGGCCTGCATTGCAACCCCCTCCGACGGTTACAGCGTACGCCGGGGGTGCGGGCGCGGAGAAGTGCTGCGACGCGCGGGCGCGACCGGGCCGGCACCGATCGCGGACCTCCCGCTCAGTGATCGCGCGGCGCCGCGAGCCGGTTCATCGCGATGAAGAGCCGATTCTTCCTGGTGTTCTGGAACGCGGCGCACCGCCAGCCGTCGGCCTCGCGCACCATGACGAAGGTCTGCATCTTGTCGAGCCGGATTCGTGCGCGCTTGCCGATGCCGCCCTCGGTCACCGCGATCGCGACGTCGGGGCCGACGAGGCGCAGGTCCAGCACGCGCATGGCCATGCGCGAGCCCCGCTGCCAATGCTCGAAGACGGGGACGTGGTCGCGTCGGATGGCTTCGCGGCCGAGGCTCGCCAGGCCGGCGAAGATCACGTAGCTCGCGTCGTTGGTGAACTCGGCGGCGTACGCGCTCGCGTCGCCCGAGTCCCATGCGGAGCGGATGCGCTCGAGTGCGTCGAGCACGGCGGTGCGGTCGGCGTCGGAGTCGACGGGTGTCTGCGTCTCGTTCATGCCGACAGCTTCGCATGCATTCTGCATTAGTGCAAGATGCACTAATGCAGAATGCGCTGAATGGATTACGCTGGGGCGGTGACGAGCCGCGACCGACTGCAGCGATCAGACCGAGACCTTCCCGCCCTCGCGGTGCTCGCGCTCCTGAGCCAGGGGCCCCGGCACACGTACGACATGCACCGGTTCATCGTCGACACGCGCAAGGACTTCATCGGCGGGCTGCCCCGCAGCCTCTATCACGCGGTCGCGAAGCTCGAGGCGGCCGGACTCGTCGTCGAGGCGGGCACCGAGCAGCCCACCGGGCGTCCGGAGCGCGTCCGGTACGCCATCACCGAGCCCGGGCGCGCCGAACTGCGCCGGCGGGTCGCCCTGCTGCTCGCGTCGCCCGACCCCGACGCCGTGCTCGCGTACGCGGCGCTCTCGTTCATGGGCGTGCTCGGTCGCGACGAGGCGATCGCCGCGCTGCGGGCACGGGTCGCGGCGATCGACCTGGCGCTCGCCCGGATCGCGGCGGATCTCGCCGAAGCACGGGGCGTGCCGCGCATCCTGCTCATCGAGACCGAGTTCGAGCGGGCACGCCTTTCGTCCGAGCGCGACTGGGTGGCCGCGCTCGCCGGCGAGTTCGAGTCGGGCGAACTCGACTGGCCCGATGTCGCGACCATGCCGCTGCCGGGGGAATCGGCGGCGGACGCGTCGGCGTCGGAATCCCCGGCGGGGCTTCCCCGTCGAGGGCGGGCTCGCTAGGCTCGTCCGAAGTGGGTCATCTGACCCACAAGGCGGGGATGCCTCGGGCGCTCGCCTCGCGACGACGCAGAGACGGCGGAACCCGACATGAACGCACCCCTGGACGACCGGGCGGCGGCCGCACCGCCGACCTTCCCCCGCGGCTTCCGGTGGGGCGCGGCGACGGCGGCCTTCCAGATCGAGGGGTCGACGACGGCCGACGGGCGCGGACCGAGCATCTGGGACACCTTCACCGCCGAGCCGGGGCGGGTCATCGACGGCTCGAACGCGCTCGTCGCGGCCGACAGCTACCGGCGCTACCGCGACGACATCGCCCTGCTCGCGGAGCTCGGCGCGACCGACTACCGGTTCTCGATCTCGTGGCCGCGCGTGCAGCCCGGCGGCACCGGCCCCGCGAACGCCGCAGGGCTCGACCACTACGAGCGGTTCGTCGACGCGCTCGCCGAGGCCGGCATCGCCCCGCTCGCGACGCTCTACCACTGGGACCTGCCGCAGCCGCTCGAGGACGCCGGGGGATGGCTCGCGCGCGACACCGCCTCGCGCTACGCCGAGTACGTCGGCCTCGTGCTCGACCGGCTCGGCGACCGGGTCGGCCGGTGGATCACGCTCAACGAGCCGGCGATGACGACGCTCGAGGGCTACGCGCTGGGCACGCAGGCGCCCGGGCGCCAACTCATGCTCGGCGCGCTGCCGACCGTGCACCACCAGCTGCTCGGCCACGGGCTCGCGGTCGCGGCGATCCGCGCCGCCGCAGCGTCGGGTTCGGGTTCGCGGTCGGGCTCGGTCGAGATCGGCATCACGAACAACCACACGCTCGTCGTGCCCGCCTCGTCGGAGCCGGCCGACCTCATGGCCGCGGGCGCGTTCGACCTGGTCTACAACCGCATCTTCGTCGACCCCGTGCTCACGGGCGCCTACCCCGACCTGTCCGCGTTCGGGCTCGAGGCGTTCCCAGGGCTCGAAGACGGCGACCTCGAGACGATCTCGGCGCCGCTCGACTTCTACGGCGTCAACTCGTACAACCCGACGTACGTCGCCGCGCCCGCCGAGGGGTCGGAGTTCGCCGCGGCCGGGCTGCCGTTCGAACCGGTCGCGCCGCCCGAGGGCACACCGGTCACCGGATTCGACTGGCCCGTCGTGCCGGCGGCGTTCGGCGAGCTGCTCGTCGGGCTGCGGCGCGACTACGGCGACGCACTGCCGCCCGTCGTGATCACCGAGAACGGTGCGTCGTACCCCGACGAGGTCGTGCCTGCGGCCGACGGCGCCGGCGACGACGGCCGGGCCGTGCACGACGACGAGCGCATCGCCTACCTCGACGGGCACCTCCGCGCCGTCGCCGACGCGATCGAGCACGGCGTCGACGTGCGCGGCTACTTCGTGTGGTCGCTCATGGACAACTTCGAGTGGGCGCAGGGCTACACGCAGCGGTTCGGACTCGTGCACGTCGACTTCGAGACGGGGGAGCGCACGCGCAAGGACTCGTTCGCCTGGTATCGCGACCTGATCGCGGCGCAGCGCTGACGCGGCCGGGGCCGGGGACGCTCGACGCGTCCCCGG
>NZ_JBSHHD010000074.1:0-4179 GCF_053618155.1 Agromyces sp. NPDC055658
GTTTCGCGCGTCGCCGGGAGGCCTCCGCGCGATCGGAGATCGCCGCAGGATCGCAAGGATCCGCGCCGGTCGGACCGAGACCGTGGCGATCCCCGATGTCGTGGTGCGGCCTACTCGGGCCCGTCCAGCCGCAGCCGCTGACCTCCGAACCGCTCGCGCAGCAGCCGGTCGTGCGAGACGAGCACGACCGCGCCGGTGAACCGTTCGAGCGCGCCTTCGAGGTCTTCGACCAGGTCGGGCGACAGGTGGTTCGTCGGCTCGTCGAGCAGCAGCAGCTCGTGCGGCTCGCTCACGAGCAGCGCGAGCTCGAGCCGCCGCCGCTGCCCGTACGAGAGCGCGCCGACCGGCACCACGAGGTCCCGCGGATGGAACAGCCCGAGCGACATCAGCCGGGCCTCGGCCGTCTCGCGGTCCTCGCGGATCCCCGCCGCGTACGCCTCGAGCAGGGTGCGACGACTCGGCCGGATCGCGCTCTGCTGGCGCAGGTGCCCGATGCGCGGCGTGGCCGTCACCGTGCCGGCATCGGCGCGGAGCTCCCCGGTGATGACGCGCAGCAGGCTCGTCTTGCCGACTCCGTTGCGTCCGGTGATCAGCAGCCGGCCCCCGGGCGCGAGCACGAGGTCGTCGACGGATGCCTCGGCCACCCGTACCCCGGAGAGCACGAGCAAGGGGGCGCCCTCGACCTGGGCGTCGACCGAACCGGTGAAGGCCGTCGGCGCGAACGAGAGCGGCTTGGCCGGCGGGATCACGGGCGCGGCGAGCAGCCGCGACATCCTCGCCTTCGCGTTGCGGATGCGGCCCATCGCCCCGTGGTCGCGGCCACGGGGCCGGAACGCGCCCGTGCCCATGCCGGCCTTGTCGAGCTTGCGCGGGATCGCGGCGAGCCGCCCCGCGTTCGCCGCGACGAGCTCGCGGTTGCGGGCGAGCTCGGCCTTCCACGTCTCGTAGGCGAGCCGGTGCCGTTCGCGTTCGTTCGCCTTCGCGATGAGGTAGCCGGGGTAGCCGTCGCCGTAGCGCGCGACCGAGGCGGCGTCGACCTCCCAGATCACCTGCGTGAGCGCCTGCAGGAACGCGCGGTCGTGCGTCACCACGACCACGGTGCCGTCGTGCACCCGCAGGCGATCGACGAGCCACTGCCACGCGTCGTCGTCGAGATCGTTGCTCGGTTCGTCGAGCAGCAGCAGCTCGGGGTTCGCAGCCACCGTCGCCGCGAGCGCGACGCGCGAGCGTTCGCCGCCCGAGAGCGTCTCCCACGCGCGGTCGCGGTCGAGGCCGCCGACGCCCAGCGCGTCGAGCGATGCATCGAGCCGGGCGGGAGCGCCGTAGCCGTCGCGCGCCTCGAAGCGCTCGGTGATGGCCGCGTACTCGGCGAGGGCGTCGTCGAGCGCGGCACCCTCGAGGTCGGCGAGCCCCTGCTCGGCCGCGTGCATCTCGCGTTCGAGCCCGCGCAGCTCGGTCGAGCACGCGTCGATCGCGTCGTGCACGGTCGCGTCCGACGCCAGCTCGAGCACCTGGTCGAGCGCGCCGAGGCCTCCGGCGAAGCGCGCGACGAGCTCGCCGGCGTCGGGGCTCAGCGCGCCGCCGATGAGGCGCAGCAGGGTCGACTTGCCCGAGCCGTTGTCGCCGATGATGCCGACGCGCTCGCCGGGGCGGAGCGAGAGTTCGACCCGGTCGAGCACGACGCGCTCGCCGAAGCGCTTGGTCACGGCGTGGAGGGAGAGTTGGCTGGTGGGGTACATGGAGGGAGCTCCTTCCCGGCCCGTCTCGCGAGGTCGCGAGCGCCGGTCGAGGTTCGTCGGCGGACACCGCCCGAAGGGGGTGCGCGCGAGCGTCGACGGCTGCGAGCCGAATGATCAGTGGCGGTCGATTGCGCGTCGATCAGCGGCGCTCAGCGCCGGCATCGATGCGGAAGCCGTGGAGCATTGCTCGACACGGCTCACCACTCAGGAGTAGATCAGCGTACCCATCGCCGAGCGACGTTAGTGGGCGCTTCGGCCGGTGTCAAGGGTCGGTGGCCCTCGCGCCCGACACGAGCGTCGCGTCGAGCCCGGCGATGAGTGCTTCGAGGCCCTGGTCGAACGTTGCGAGTTCGCGCATGCCGGCGACGTCGGCCGTCGAGGCGGCGGCGACCCCTGCGCCGGACGGGCGCTCGGCCGCATGGCTGCGCGCCCACACCACGAGGAACCCCGAGGCGTAGGCGTCGACGATGCCGAGCACCTGCCGGGCCTGGTCGGCCGTCAGGCCCGCATGCTCGAGGCCGGCGAGCACGCCGGCGAGGTGCGGTGCGACGGGGGAGGTGTCGTACGGGGCGAGCGCGAGCAGCTCGAACGCGTGCGGCACCTGCACGGCGAGGTCGCGGTACGACGCGAGCGTGCGGCGCACCGCCTGCTGCCACGTCTCGCCGGGCTGCTCGTGCAGGTCGAGGCGCTCGATCAGCTGCTCGACGATCGCGTCGACGAGGTCGTCGCGACTGCTGACGTGCGTGTAGAGGCTCATCGGCGCGCAGCCGAGCTCGGTCGCGAGGCGGCGCATGGTCAGGCCGTCGAGGCCGTCGCGTTCGACGAGGGCGATCGCCGCGTCGGTGACCTCGCGGCGGGTGAGGGTCTGGCGTGCCGTGCGAGCGCGCGACCCCGGCTTCGCCGGAACTGCCGCTTGACGTGAGGCCATGCGTGCAAGAGTATCGTCCGTACAGTGTACGGAAGCGTACGACGTACGGGTCGATCTCGACACGTTCGGCACGCCCGACGCGCGCGCGACCGACCCCCGCCCCACCCCGAAAGGCACCACATGGAACTCTTCCGGCTCACCGCCACCGAGGCATCCGAGCTGATGCGCCGGCGCGAGCTGTCGCCCGTCGACCTGCTCGAGTCGGTCATCGCCCGCACCGAGGCGACCGAACCCTCGATCAACGCGGTCACCGAGCAGTGGATCGACGAGGCGCGCGACGCCGCACGCACGTCGGAGTCGCGCTTCGCCGCGGGCGACGACCTGCGCCCGCTCGAGGGCATCCCGCTCATGCTCAAGGACGAGCAGCCCGTCGCGGGCCGGCTCCTCGAAGACGGATGCCTCCTGGAGCAGGGGCACGTCGCCTCCGAGACCCACCCGATCGTCGAGCGGATCCAGGCGGCAGGCGCCGTCATCCACGCCCGCACGACGACGCCCGAGTACTGCTGCGCGCCCGTCACCCACTCGAAGCTCTGGGGCGTGACGCGCAACCCGTGGAACACCGACCTCACGCCCGGCGGCTCGTCGGGCGGGTCGGGCGCCGTGCTCGCCGCGGGCTCGACCCTGCTCGCGACCGGCTCCGACATCGGCGGGTCGATCCGCATCCCGGCGTCGTTCTGCGGAGTCGTGGGATTCAAGCCCCCGTTCGCGCGGGTGCCGGGCATGGCGCCGTTCAACTCCGACACGTACTGCGCCGACGGGCCGATGGGGCGGAGCGTCGCCGACGTCGCGATGCTGCAGAACGTCATCTCCGGCCCGTGGGTCGGCGACGCGGCATCCCTGCGCGACATCGCGACCGTCTCGGGGACCGTGGGCTCGCTCGAGGGCGTGCGCATCGCCCTCTGCCTCGACCTCGGCGGCTACGACGTCGACCCGGCCGTCGAGCTCAACACGCGCACCGTCGCGCTCGCGCTCGCGGCTGCGGGCGCGACCGTCGACGTCGTCGAGCTGCCGTGGGGCCCCGAGCGCACGCTCGCGACCGCGTGGCCGCACTTCGGCGCCGTCATGGGGCCGTTCATCGAGTCGATCCTCGAGGGCGACCCCGCCCGGGCCGAGCAGCTCATGCCGTACACGCGGGCGTTCGCCACGGCCGCCGCCGAGGGCGGCGCCTACGTCGACGGACTCGTCGCCGAGACGGCGTTCTACCGCCCCTTCGCCGAGCTCATGACGGACTACGACGTGCTCGTCTGCCCGACGATCGCCACGACCGGGTTCGCCGCCGACGAGCCGTCGACCGACAGCGCCGCGATCTTCTCGAAGCTCATGACGCTGCCGTTCAACGTGATCGGCCGCGTACCGGTGCTCGCCGTGCCGTCGGGCATCGCGCCGAACGGCGTGCCGACGGGCGTGCAGATCGTCGGCCGCACGTACGACGACGCGACCGTCTTCCGCGTCGGCGCCGCCCTCGAGCAGGAGCTCGCCCTCTGGACCGATCCGGCCTGGTGGCCGGAGCTC
>NZ_JBSHHD010000075.1:0-4083 GCF_053618155.1 Agromyces sp. NPDC055658
CGCCAGGGCGATCCGCGCGGCGGGCGTCAGTCGACCGTTCAACCGGCTTCCGGAGCTGTGCCGCCGTCGGTGCCGCCGCCCGGGTTGTCGCCGCCGTCACCGCCGCCGGTGAAGCGGCCGATCACGATCTTGACCTTGTCACCCGGCTTGGCGTTCTCGCCCGCGCCCGGCGACTGGGAGATGACGATGCCGTCCTTGCTCTGGTCGTCGGTGTCCTCGCGGTCGCGATCGACGCGGTAGCCGGCCGCGGCGAGCGTGGCCTCGGCCTGGTCGGCTTGCATCCCGGTCACGTCGGGCAGCGCGCTCAGGTTGCCGCGGCTGACCTTCAGCGAGATCGACGAGCCCTTCGGCGCCTGGCCCGAGGCCGACTGGCTGCCGATCGTGCCCTTCGGCTGGGCGGAGTCGACCTCGCCGTCCATCGTCCAGCCGAAGCCGGCGTCCTGCAGCGCCTTCTGCGCTGCCTCGGGTGCGAGGCCGATCACGCTCGGCACGTTCGCCTTCGGCGTCGTGAGGTACTTCTGGTCGGGCTCGGGGAACGCGTCGCCGCCGTACTTGTTGTTGGCGACGTCCATGATGCGCGGCCAGATGTTGTGTCGGAGGACCGCGGCCTCGGTACCGTTGATGTAGGTGTCGCGCAGGTTGACGAATCCGGTCGCGTTGTACACGCCGACCACCGTCGCGACCTTCGACGACGCGCCGCTCATCCAGGTGGCGACCGCGTCGTCGGTCGTGCCGGTCTTGCCGATCATCGGGGTGCCCGCGGTGTCCATCTTGTAGCGCGACGAGCGGCCAGTGCCGTCGGTCATGACGCGCTGCAGCGCATACGTCATGCCGGCTGCGACGTCGGGCGTGATGGCCTGCGTGCAGGTCGACTTGGGCACCTCGATCGGCTCGCCGTTCGCATCGGTGATCTTGTCGATCGCGATCGGCGTGCACGACTTGCCGCCGCCCGCGACCGCGGCGAAGGCGGTCGCCATCGAGATCGGCGCGATCTCTTCAGTGCCGAGCACGGCCGAGGGGCCGAATGCGATGCGGTCGCCCTCGCTGTTGATGCCCTCGCCGAGCGGCTTTCCGTCGGCGCGGCCAGAGCTCATGAGCGCCGTCGCGGTGTTCTTGATGCCGCAGAGGTCGAGCTGCTTCGCCATCGCGACGAAACCGGTGTTCTCGGAGTTGACGGTGTTGTAGAGCGCCGACCAGTAGCCGCCGTTGCCGCCCTCGTCGTTGCGCGGGTCCCAGTCGCCGGCGTAGACGTTGTCGGCGGGGCAGCTGCTCTTGAACGTACCCCAGTTATTGCGCTTGCGTGCGTCCATGCTCTCGTTGACCGAGTGCCCCTCCTTCAGCCACTCGCCGAGGGTGAAGATCTTGAAGGTCGACCCGGGCTGGAAGCCGCTCGAACCGCCGTAGTCGATCGTCGAGTTGTAGTTGACCGCGTCGTAGCCGTCGCCGGTCACCTCGGGGTCGACGTTGTAGACGGTGTTCTGCGCCATCGCGAGGATGCGGCCGGTACCCACCTGCACCGAGACGGCCGAGGCGCCGATGTCGGCCTCGGGGATCGCCGTGGGCACGTTGTCGTGCACGGCCGAGTACGCCGCCGCCTGCAGGTCCATGTCGATCGTCGTGTAGATGTCGAGACCGCCGCGCTCGAGCATCGCCGCGCCCTCGTTCTCCTCGGTCTCGGGGTTGTCGAGCTTGTTCTTGATCTCCCACGTCACGTAGTCGCAGAAGTACGCGTAGCTCGGGGAGGCCTGGCAGCCGCTCGAGGGCTCGGTGATCTTGGGGGCGACGGGCTCGGCGATCGCGGCGTCGTGCTCCTCCTTGGTGATCTTCTTCTGCTCGAGCATCTTGTCGAGGATGTAGTCGCGACGCTCCTTGTTGCGCGCATACGGAACGGTCTCGCCGTCGACGACCGTCTTCGCGCCGTTGAGCTCGTCGTCGGGGTAGTCGAGGCGGAACTCCTCGGGGCTGTTCACGATCGCGATGAGGCTCGCGGCCTGCGCGAGCGAGAGGTCGTGGGCGTTCGTGCCGAAGTAGTACTGCGCGGCGGTCTGCACGCCGTAGATCTGCCCGCCGAAGCCCGCGATGTTGAGGTAGCCGCGGAGGATGTCGTCCTTCGAATACTGCTTCTCGACGGTGATCGCGTACCGCATCTCCTTGAGCTTACGGTCGATCGAGGTCTCGGTGTGCTTCTCCCACGCCTCGAGACGCTCTTCCTGCGTCTTGGCCTTCGCCATGTCGTTCGAGACGAGCACGTTCTTCACGTACTGCTGCGTGATCGACGATCCGCCCTGGGTGCCGGCGCCGCTCACCGTCGAGAGGGCACCGCGGATCGTGCCCGCGATGTCGATGCCGCCGTGGTCGTAGAACCGCGGGTCCTCACCGGCGACCGCCGCGTCCTTGAGGTACGGCGAGATGTACTCGAACGCGACCTCTTCGCGGTTGTCGTCGTAGAACCACGCCATCGGCGACGGCGTTCCGTCGGGCTTCACCGCGTAGATGGTCGACTTCTGCGCCAGCTCGCCGATCTCGAGCGAACTCGGAAGGTTCTCGAACATCGTGATGCTGTTGTTGGCAGCCATACCGGTGACGGCGAGTGCCGGGGTCACCGCGGCGGTCACGAGGACGCCGGCGACGACGCTCATGCCGACGAATCCGAGAATGCCGGTACCGACGTCGCTCATCGTGCGTTTTTGGGCAGACATATAGTGGAGCTTAACGGAGAAGGCTGGCAAATCCCGCTACGCGCGCTGGGCGTCGCATCCGGGCACGACACGCCGAGACCCGTCATTCCGCACGCATCGTGCACGAGACATCCAACGAGGGAGCCCATATGCCGGCCTGGGAGTACATCACCACTCCGCTGCTCATCCACAACACCGCCGCGATCCTCAACAACTGGGGCTCGGAGGGGTGGGAGCTCGTGCAGGTCGTCCAGGGGCCCGAAGGCGGGCTCGTGGCGTACCTGAAGCGCCCCAAGGGCGGCGAGTCGTCGCACGCTGCCCAGGCGGGTGCCGCGGCGGCCGCGCAGGCCGCGAAGCAGTTCGAGGGCGAGGGGCACGCCTGATGGCCGGATTCGAGGCCCGTCTCGCCGAGCTCGGCATCGAGCTCCCCGAGGTCGCAGCACCCGTCGCCGCCTACGTGCCGGCCGTCGTCACCGGCTCCCACGTCTACACGTCGGGCCAGTTGCCGTTCACGGCGGGCGCGCTCCCCGCGACCGGCAAGGTCGGCGACGGCCACGGGCTCGTGCCCGCCGACGACGCCAAGGCGTACGCGCGCACATGCGTGCTCAACGCGCTCGCCGCGGTGCGCGCCGAGATCGGCTCGCTCGACCGCGTGACCCGCATCGTGAAGCTCGTCGGCTTCGTCGCGAGCGACCCGGGCTTCACCGGTCAGCCCGGCGTCATCAACGGCGCCTCGGAATTGTTCGGTGAGATCTTCGGCGAGGCAGGCGCACACACGCGTTCCGCCGTCGGCGTGTCGGAACTGCCGCGCAACGCGCCGGTCGAAGTCGAGATCATCGTCGAAACCGCGTGAGTGACAGCGTGACCGAACACCCGGCCTACGGGCTGCTGCGACCGGTCACCGAATCGGCCTCGGTCCTGCTCTGCGACAACCCGGGCCTGATGACGCTGGAGGGCACCAACACCTGGGTGCTGCGCGGCCCGGGCAGCGACGAGATCGTCGTCGTCGACCCCGGTCCCGACGACGCGGCGCACATCGCGCGTATCGCCGAGCTGGGGACCGTCGCGTTGGTGTTGATCAGCCACAAGCACGACGACCACACCGGCGGGATCGACAAGCTCGTGGATGCCACCGGGGCGGTGGTCCGGTCGGTCGGCAGCGGCTTCCTGCGCGGTCTGGGCGGCCCGCTGACCGACGGCGAGGTGATCGATGCCGCCGGCCTGCGGATCAAGGTGATGGCCACTCCGGGGCACACCGTCGACTCACTGTCGTTCGTGCTCGACGACGCCGTGTTGACCGCAGACACCGTGCTGGGACGCGGAACCACCGTCATCGACACCGAGGACGGCAGCCTGCGCGACTACCTGGAATCCCTGCACCGGCTGCAGGGGCTGGGCGCCCGCA
>NZ_JBSHHD010000076.1:0-3423 GCF_053618155.1 Agromyces sp. NPDC055658
GGGCCACAGGGGCCCGCGGCATCCGCGTCGTTCGCGCTCGAGGCGCTCAGGCGAGCAGCTTCGCCTTCGCGGCGGCGAACTCGTCGGCCGAGAGGATGCCCTGCTGCTGCAGGGCGGCGAGCTTCTGCAGCTCGGCGACGACGTCGACGCCGCCGGCCGGGGCCGCGGGTGCCGCAGCCGCCTGCTGGGCGGCGGCCTGTTGCGCGGCCTGCTCGGCGTAGGCCTGCTGCTGCGCGGCCGCCTGCTGCTGCTCGTAGGCCTGCGCCTCGTACTTCTGCTCGGCGCGCTCGTTCTGACGACGCGCCACGTTGCCGGAGACCGCGGTCGCGGTGCCCGCGACGACCGCCGTGCGCGCGGCCATGCCGATGAGGCCGGGACGACCCATTCGACGCAGAGGCATGATCAGTTCTCCTCACCGCTCGCCTGAGCGAGCAACTCGTTGACGACCGGCGCGGGAATGCGCTCGGTCGACAGCACCACGCCGCCGCCCTGGGCGAAGCGCGATGCGAGCTTCTTGGCCCAGACGAGCTCGAAGGCGGCCAGCGCCGCCGAGGTGCCCGGAGGGATGAGCTCGGCGAAGTCGTCGACGTCCTCCGCACCGACGAGGCCCGACTGCTCGAGCTCGAGCACGCCGAAGCCGTACGACTCGCCTTCGTCTTCGATTTCGACGATGCGCACCGAACCGTCGGGCTCGCGCGAGACGATCACGAGGTCGAGCAGGCGGATCTCGCCGCCCTCGACCAGCTCCTCGAGGGCCTCCACCGTGCCGGCGTCCAGCCGGTCCCCCTCGAATCCAACCAGGTACAGCTCCACCGGGCCGTACTCGAACTCCGCCATGATTCCCCTTGGGTTCGAAGATGCGCCGCCGGCGGTCACCGGCGACATCCGAAGACTAACCCCGACGCCCACGAGCCGCCACAACGCGCGCTGCGCTCAAGGCGAACGGGGCGGCCCCCGTTCGGGCCACACGGAACGCGATGGTCCTTCCCTGCCGTGCGCGCGCCGAGTAGCGTCGACCGAAGGGCGGACCGCCCGTGCAGTCGACGAGGGGATGCACTCCACATGTCCAAGGAATTCACGGGGACGATCAAGCTCGACGTCCGCGAATCGGTGGCCGACTGGTCGCCGTACGAGCTGCCGAAGGCGCCCGAGGGGTCGCCCAACATCCTGGTCATCCTGTACGACGACACGGGCATGGCCTCGTGGTCGCCGTACGGCGGCCGCATCAACATGCCGACGCTCGACCGGCTCGCGAAGAACGGGCTCACCTACACGCAGTGGCACACGACCGCGCTCTGCTCGCCGACGCGGTCGACCTTCCTCACCGGGCGCAACCACCACGCCAACGGCATGGGCGTGATCATGGAGGGCACGAACGGCTTCCCGGGCCTGTCCGGTCGCATCCCCGAGGAGTGCGCGACCATCGGCCAGGTGCTGCAGCAGAACGGCTACTCGACGTTCTGGGTCGGCAAGAACCACAACGTCCCGGAAGAGGACATCTCGGCCGGCGGCAGCAAGGCGCAGTGGCCGCTCGCGATGGGCTTCGACCGCTTCTACGGGTTCCTCGGCGGCGAGACGAACAACTGGTACCCCGACCTCGTCGAGGACAACCGGTTCGTCGAGCAGCCCTACTCGCCCGAAGACGGCTACCACCTCTCGAAGGACCTGGCCGACCAGACGATCCGCATGATCCGGGACCAGAACGCCTCGAACCCCTCGAAGCCCTGGTTCACCTGGTTCTGCCCGGGTGCCAACCATGCGCCGCACCACGCGCCGCAGGAGTACATCGACAAGTACAAGGGACTGTTCGACGACGGCTACGACGCCTATCGCACATGGGTGCTCGAGCGCATGATCGAGCGCGGCATCCTGCCGGAGGGCACCGAGCTCACACCCTTCAACCCCCTGCCCGAGGACCAGGCGAACCCCGCCGACTACGTCAAGCCGTGGGAGTCGCTCTCCGCCGACGAGCAGCGCCTGTTCAGCCGCATGGCCGAGGTGTTCGCGGGCTTCAGCGAGTACACCGACGTGCAGACCGGCCGCATCATCGACTACCTCGAGGCATCCGGCCAGCTCGAGAACACGCTCATCTTCTACTGCGCCGACAACGGCGCGTCGGGCGAGGGTTCGCCCGACGGTTCGGTCAACGAGAACAAGTTCTTCAACGGGTTCCCCGACGACCTCGCCGAGAACCTCTCGAAGATCGACGTGCTCGGCGGGCCCGAGACGTACAACCACTACCCGACCGGGTGGGCCGCGGCGTTCTCGGCGCCCTTCCAGATGTTCAAGCGCTACGCCCAGTTCTCGGGCGGCACGTGCGACCCGATGGTGATCCACTGGCCGGCCGGCATCAAGGCCAAGGGCGAGATCCGCCACCAGTACCACCACTCGACCGACATCGTCGCGACCATCCTCGACGTCATCGGCATCGAGTTCCCCGAGGTGTTCCGCGGGGTCGAGCAGCGACCGCTCGACGGGGTCTCGATGAAGTACAGCTTCGACGCCGAACCCGACGGGCCGACCGAGAAGCACGTGCAGTACTACACGATGATCGGCACGCGCGGCATCTGGAAGGACGGCTGGAAGGCGGCGAGCATCCACGCGCCGCTCACCGGGCACGGGCGCTTCGACGAGGACCGCTGGGAGCTCTACCACGTCGACGAGGACCGCTCGGAGTCGAAGGACCTCGCCGCCGAGCACCCCGAGAAGCTGAAGGAGCTCGTCGACCTCTGGTTCGAGGAGGCCGAGCGCAACCACGTGCTGCCGCTCGACGACCGGTCGGCGCGCGAGCAGCTCACGATCGAGCGGCCCCAGTCCGAGCCGCCGCGCTCGCGCTACGTCTACTACCCCGACACCGGCGCCGTGCCCGAGTCGGTCGCGGTCAACGTGCGCGGCCGTTCGTTCAAGATCATCGCCGACGTCGAGGTCGACACGGGAACGCAGGGCGTGCTCTTCGCGCACGGTTCGCGCTTCGGCGGCCACTCGCTGTTCATCAAGGACGGCAAGCTCAACTACGTGTACAACTTCCTCGGCATCCCGCCCGAGCAGGCGTTCACGTCGGAGGCGCTGACCCCCGGCAAGCACGCCCTCGGCATGGAGTTCGTCCGCGAGAGCGCCGGCGAGCACGGCGAGTCGATCGGCACCTGCAAGCTCTACGTCGACGACCAGGTCGTCGCCGAGGGGCCGATGCGGGCGCAGGTCGGCAAGTTCACGCTGTGCGGCGACGGCCTCTGCATCGGCTACGACAGCGGCGACGCGGTGAGCAGCCAGTACACCGACTCCTTCCCGTTCACGGGCGGCACGCTGCTCGGGGTCGCCATCGACGTCAGCGAGGAGCAGTACCTCGACCTCGAGCTCGAGGCCCTCGCGGCGTTCGCGCGCGAGTAGCCGACCTCATCACCGAACACGGATGCCTCGGCGAGC
>NZ_JBSHHD010000077.1:0-3323 GCF_053618155.1 Agromyces sp. NPDC055658
CCGTCCGCGCCGCTAGGCGCGATCCGGCTCGTCGACCCCGTCGGTCGCGAGCAGCTCCTCCTCGACGGCGCCGCCGTAGCCCTCCGCCTGCGGGTCGCCGTGCAGTCCGCCGGAGACGGCGTACTCCTCCTCCGGCGAGAGGATCAGCCGGTGCCGGCCCCAGACCCCGAAGCCGATCAGCATCACGACGTAGACGACCGCGATCGCGATGATCGCGGGCACGAACGTGGGGTTGAGCAGGAATCCGAGGAAGATGAGCGCGGCGATGATCGCCGCGACGACCGCGCCCGTCACGCCCCACGGGCTGACGTACGGGCGCTTGGCGTTCGGGAACTTCCGCCGCAGGATGACGAAGGCGACCATCTGGAGGAGGTAGGCGAGCACCGCACCCCAGACCGCGATGTTGAGCACGATCGCGCCGGCGACGGCCCCCGCCCCCTCCTCGTCGATCCGCGCCAGCACGTCGAGCACGACGAGGGCCGCGAACCCGATCACGGCGCCCGCGACGAGCGCGACCCACGGCGTCTGCCGCTTGCCGGTGAGCGAGAGGAACTTCGGGTAGTAGCCCGCCCGCGACAGCGAGTACATGTTGCGGCCGTAGGCGAACATGATGCCCTGGAGCGAGGCGAGCAGGCCGATGAGCGCGAAGAGGGCGAGCACCGCGGCGGCGCCGTCGCCGACGATCGCGCGGAAGCCGTCGAGCAGCGGCTCGCCCGCCGTGCCGGTGGCCTCGGCGCCGAGGACGCCCGTGTTGAGGAACAGCACGAGCAGACCCGTGATGATGAGCGTCGCGCGGGCGATGAGGCCCGCGCGCGGGATGTCGCGGACGGGGTCGTGCGACTCCTCGGCGGCGAGCGGCAGCTCTTCGATGCCGAGGAAGAACCACATCGCGAACGGCAGCGCGAACAGGATGGGCAGCACGCCGTGCGGCAGGAACTCGGTCTGGCCGGGGTCGGGTGCGATGTCCCAGAGCGCGTCCCACGAGAACTGGCCCGAGAAGAGCGCCATCGCGCTGAACACGAGGATGATCGCGATCGAGATGATCGACACGACGATCGCGAACTTGAACGAGATGCTCGCTCCGGCCGAGTTGAGCGCGATGAAGGCGACGTAGAGGATGACCCACCAGATCCAGGCGGGCATCGAGAAGCCGAGCAGCTCGCTCGTGATGCCGTCGGCGTAGGCGGCAGAGAAGTACACGATCACGGCGGTCGTCGCGACGTACTCGATCGTCTCGGCGAGACCGGTGACGAATCCGCCCCAGGGCCCCATCGCGGCGCGCGAGAACGAGTAGGCGCCGCCCGTGTGGGGCATCGCCGAGCTCATCTCGCCGATCGAGAAGATGAGGCCGTAGTACATCACGATGAGGATGGCGAAGGCGATGAGCATGCCCCCGAAGCCGGCGAAGTCGATGCCGAAGTTCCAGCCCGAGAAGTCGCCCGAGATGACGGCGGCGACCGCGAGGCCCCAGAGCCCCCAGACGCCCGCCGAGCGCTTCAACCGCCGTTTCTCGAAGTACCCTTCGTCGGCCGTCGCGTACGTGACGCCGGAGACCTTGAGCGTGTCCTTGGCCATGCTGCTCCCTTGCGGTCATCGCGCGGGCCGGTCGGCGGCGCGCGGGGGTGCGATGTGGTGGGCACGATGATAGGGCGCTCAATGGTCGCTTGTACAGACCATTTTTCAAGCTGGTTCCCTCATCAGGCTCACCCGGTCATGACGAATCTCGCTCACGCCCCCACCGATGGTGTGGTGTAATGGTCGCCACCGCCGACCATTCCAACTCGAGGAGGAGCCCGGATGTCGTCACCCACCGGTCACCTGACGCTCGACCAGCTGCGCAGCGCGGTCGCCGACGATCACGTCGACACCGTGATCGTCGCCTTCACGGACATGCAGGGCCGGCTCGTCGGCAAGCGGGTCTCGGCGAGGCTGTTCCTCGAGGACGTCGGCGCCCACGGCGCCGAGGCCTGCAACTACCTGCTCGCGGTCGACGTCGAGATGAACACGGTCGACGGCTACGCGATGTCGAGCTGGGAGCGCGGCTACGGAGACATGGCGCTCATCCCCGACTTCGCGACGCTCCGCATGACCCCGTGGCTCGAGCGCACCGCGCTCGTCACGGCCGACCTGCGGTGGCTCGACGGCGCACCCGTCGAGCCGTCGCCCCGCCGCATCCTGCAGCGCCAGCTCGAGCGCCTCGCCGAGCGGGGGCTCACCGCCTTCGTGGGCACCGAGCTCGAGTTCATCGTCTTCGACGACTCGTACCGCGACGCCTGGCGCAAGGGCTACCGCGACCTCACCCCCGCGAGCGACTACAACATCGACTACGCGCTGCTCGCCTCCACCCGCATGGAGCCGCTGCTGCAGGACATCCGGCGATCGATGGACGGCGCCGGCATGTACTGCGAGGGCGTGAAGGGCGAGTGCAACCTCGGCCAGCAGGAGATCGCCTTCCGCTACGCCGACGCGCTCACCACGTGCGACAACCACTCGCTCTACAAGAACGGGGCGAAGGAGATCGCCGACCGCCACGGCAAGGCCATCACCTTCATGGCGAAGTTCAACGAGCGCGAGGGCAACAGCTGCCACATCCACATCTCCCTGCGCGGCGCGGGCGGCGAAGCCGTCTTCAGCGACCCCGACGCCCCGCACGGCATGTCGAAGCTCTTCCGGCACTTCCTCGCCGGCCAGCTCGCCGCGATGCGCGAGCTGACCCTGTTCTCCGCGCCGAACATCAACTCGTACAAGCGATACGTCGCCGGCAGCTTCGCACCGACCGCGATCGCCTGGGGACTCGACAATCGCACGTGCGCCCTGCGCGTCGTCGGCCACGGCCACGGCATGCGCGTCGAGAACCGGGTGCCCGGCGGCGACGTCAACCAGTACCTCGCGGTCGCGGCGCTCATCGCGGCCGGCCTGCACGGCATCGACCAGGAGCTCGAGCCCGGTGAGCTCTTCGCCGGCAACGCCTACGAGTCCGATGTCTCGCGGGTGCCGGCGACGCTCCGGGACGCTGCCGACCTCTTCGCCGCCTCGGCCGTCGCGCGCGACGCCTTCGGCGACGAGGTCGTCGAGCACTACCTCAACAACGCGCGCGTCGAGCTCGCCGCCTACGACGCGGCCGTCACGGACTGGGAGCGGGTGCGTGGCTTCGAACGTCTCTGACTTCAGCGACTCAGTGGTCGGGCCGGGGGGCCGTGGGGGGGGGGGGGGGGCCGCGCGCGCCGCCCGCCCCCCCCCCCCCGCCCCCCCGCCGGGCGGCCGGGCCCCGGGGGGCGCCGCGGCAACCCCCGCCCCGGCGGGGGGGCGCCCCGGGCCCCCCC
>NZ_JBSHHD010000078.1:0-2775 GCF_053618155.1 Agromyces sp. NPDC055658
GAGCTCGCCGCCGCGACCGGCGAGAGCGCCCGCGATGGCGCCCGCACCGAGGGCGCCGACGGCGAGCAGCCCGCAGAGGAGCCGCGGCAGGGCGGCCGCCGCAACCGCGGCCGTCGCGGCGGCGGCGACCGTGCCGAGCGCGGCGAGCGCGGCGAGCGCGCCGAGCGCGCCGAGCGCGGTGACGACGCCCAGAAGGCCGACGCCCAGAAGGGCGAGGCCCAGAAGGGCGGCCGCCAGAACGGCAACGGCCAGAACCAGAACGGCGACGCGCGCAAGGGCGACGACCAGAAGTCCGCCGACCGCCAGGGCGACGCCGACAAGGGCAAGCAGGGCGACAAGGCCCAGGGCGGGCAGGGCGGCCAGAACCAGGCCGACAAGGGCGAGGGCGAGGGCGGCCGTCGCAGCCGCTACCGCGACCGCAAGCGCCGCGGCCAGGGCGGTACCGGCGACGAGCTCGAGCCCGAGATCCTCGACGACGACGTGCTCATCCCGATCGCGGGCATCCTCGACGTCCTCGACAACTACGCGTTCGTGCGCACGACGGGCTACCTGCCCGGCCCGAGCGACGTCTACGTCTCGCTCGGCCAGGTGAAGAAGTACCACCTGCGCAAGGGCGACGCCGTCGTCGGTGCGATCAAGCAGCCGCGCGACGGCGAGCAGTCGAGCCGCCAGAAGTACAACGCGCTCGTCAAGGTCGACTCGGTCAACGGCCAGTCCATCGACGAGGCCGCCGCACGCGTCGACTTCCAGAAGCTGACGCCGCTCTACCCGCAGGAGCGCCTGCGCCTCGAGACCGAGCCGACGAAGCTCACGCAGCGCATCATCGACCTCGTCGCCCCGATCGGCAAGGGCCAGCGCGGCCTCATCGTCGCGCCGCCGAAGGCCGGCAAGACGATCGTGCTGCAGCAGATCGCCAACGCGATCTCGCAGAACAACCCCGAGGTCCACCTCATGGTCGTGCTCGTCGACGAGCGCCCCGAAGAGGTCACCGACATGCAGCGCACGGTCAAGGGCGAGGTCATCGCCTCGACCTTCGACCGTCCGGCAGAAGACCACACGACGGTCGCCGAGCTCGCGATCGAGCGGGCGAAGCGCCTCGTCGAGCTGGGCCACGACGTCGTCGTGCTGCTCGACTCGATCACGCGACTCGGCCGCGCCTACAACCTGGCCGCACCCGCCTCGGGTCGCATCCTCTCGGGCGGCGTCGACGCGTCGGCGCTCTACCCGCCGAAGCGGTTCTTCGGTGCCGCGCGCAACATCGAGAACGGCGGCTCGCTCACCATCCTCGCGACCGCGCTCGTGGAGACCGGCTCGAAGATGGACGAGGTGATCTTCGAGGAGTTCAAGGGCACGGGCAACAGCGAACTGCGCCTCTCGCGCCAGCTCGCCGACAAGCGCATCTTCCCGGCCGTCGACGTCAACGCGTCGTCGACCCGGCGTGAGGAGATGCTGCTCAGCCCCGACGAGGTCAAGATCACGTGGAAGCTGCGTCGCGCGCTCGCGGGCCTCGACCAGCAGCCCGCGCTCGAGGCCGTGCTGGGCCGCCTGAAGGAGACGCAGTCGAACGCCGAGTTCCTGCTGCTCATGCAGAAGTCGATGCCGGTCGCCGGCCACGGCAACTCGCACGGGCACGAGACCGACCACCGCTGAGGCCGAGGTGTTCGAATCGGTTCAGCCGCTGCTCGATGAGCACGCGCAGCTCCAGGAGGAGCTCGCCGACCCGGCGCTGCACGCCGACGCCGTGCGTGCGAAGAAGGTCAACCGGCGCTACGCCGAGCTGAGCCGGATCGTCGCTGCGAACCGGGCGTGGCACGAGGCGCAGGACGACCTCGACGCGGCGCGCGAGCTCGCCAAGGAGGACGACGCCTTCGCAGAAGAGGTGCCCGCCCTCGAGGAGGGGCTCGCGCAGGCGCAGGAGAAGCTCAGGCGCCTGCTGATCCCGCGCGACCCCGACGACGGGCGTGACGTCATCATGGAGATCAAGGGCGGCGAGGGGGGCGCGGAGAGCGCCCTCTTCGCGGCCGACCTCCTGCGCATGTACATCCAGTACGCGCAGTCGAAGGGGTGGAAGACCGAGCTCCTCGAGCGCAACGAGTCCGACCTCGGCGGGTACAAGGACGTGCAGGTCGCGATCAAGTCGAACGCGACCGATCCGGCGCAGGGCGTCTGGGCGCATCTCAAGTACGAGGGCGGCGTGCACCGCGTGCAGCGGGTGCCCGTCACCGAGACCCAGGGCCGTATCCACACCTCCACGACGGGCGTGCTCGTCTTCCCCGAGGTCGACGAGCCCGAAGAGGTCGACATCAACCAGAACGACCTCAAGATCGACGTGTACCGCTCGAGCGGGCCCGGCGGCCAGTCGGTCAACACGACCGACTCGGCGGTGCGCATCACCCACCTGCCGACGGGCATCGTCGTGTCGATGCAGAACGAGAAGTCGCAGCTGCAGAACCGTGAGGCGGCGATGCGCGTGCTGCGGGCCCGCCTGCTGGCGCGCCAGCAGGAGGAGCTCGCCGCGGCGGCCTCCGACGCGCGCAAGTCGCAGATCCGGTCGATGGACCGGTCCGAGCGCATCCGCACGTACAACTTCCCCGAGAACCGCATCGCCGACCACCGCACCGGCTACAAGGCGTACAACCTCGACCAGGTCATGAACGGCGCGCTCGACCCGCTCATCGAGTCGGCGATCCACGCCGACGAGGAGGCCAGGCTCGCCGATCTCGGCACCGAGTAGGCGCGCCGGCGCGATCGAACGACGACGGATGCCTCGGGGCC
>NZ_JBSHHD010000079.1:0-2763 GCF_053618155.1 Agromyces sp. NPDC055658
TCGCGGGCGGCGGCGGCGTCGGCCGCCGCACGCTCGGCCCGCACGCCCGACGCGAGCCGGAGGATGTCGGCGCGCAGTCCGTCGGCGAGCGAGGAGCCGAGGTACGAGAGCTCGACGTTGCCCGACTGGCCCGCGACCGAGACCTCGAGCTTCGCGGTGCCGAAGAGCCGGGCGAACAGGGGCCGGCTGACGTTGATGCCCTGGATGCGGTCGAGCCGCGCGCTGCGGTGCGACCTGAAGAGGATGCCGCGGCGCACCTCGACCGCCTCGCGGGTCACCCGGAACGTGTGCATCCGCCACGACATCCAGAAGCCGATGATCACGGCGACGATGACGACCGCCAAAGCGAGCAGCGCCCACCCCACGAGTCCGTGCGACACGACCCCGCCGATCGGGTCGTTCACCCAGTCGCTCTGCCACTCGTCGTAGCGCGGCCCCAGTTCTTCGTCGGCCTCGGGCGCGAAGACCGGCAGCAGCAGGTCGACCGCGCGCTCGCGCAGGTTCGCGATCACGAAGCCGAGCACGGCGATGAACACGAGGCCGCCGCGCAGCAGCGGGCTCGCGGGATGGAGCCGGTGCCATTCGCCGTCGGCGAGGTTCGTCACCGGCGCCGGGCGCGCGGGTGCGCTCACAGCCCCGCCCGGCGGGTCTCGGCGAGCGCGACGAGCTCGTCGCGGAGCCGGTCGGCCTCCTCCATCGGAATGCCGGGCACCGTCACCGCGGTGGCCGCCGCGGCCGTGACGAACTTGAGCTCGGCGAGGCCGAGCGCACGGGCCACGGGGCCGCGCGTGATGTCGATGAGCTGCATGCGCCCGTACGGCACCGCCACCTGACGCTGGAACATGATGCCGCGACGGAAGAGCAGGTCGTCGTCACGAAGGCGGTACCGGATCGAGCGCACGCGCCGCGGTTCGAGCGCGATGCCGACGATCGAGACGAGCGCGACCGCCCCCGCCGCCCAGAGCGCCCACCACGGCTGCCAGAGCAGGTGCACGACGACGAGGCCGCCGACGAAGACGACCATGCCGATGAGGGAGCCGACGACCTCGACCACGATGTACTTCGGCGACACCCGCCGCCAGGCGTCGTCGGGCACGTGCGCGCCTTCGGGCTCAGGCATGCGCGTGCTCCTCTTTCTCGTCGGGGTCTTCGGGCGGCGGCAGCGTGCAGCACCATTCGGCGATGAGCCCGCCGGCCAGCAGCAGGGCCGCGCCGATCGCGGTCGCGACGGCCTGCCACACCACGCCGGCCGGCGGCATCACGGTGCGCGTCAGCAGGAAGAGCGCGATGCCGAGCCCCGCGCCGAGCACGAGCGCGCCGGCCAGGCTGCAGGCCTTCGCGAGCACGGCGATGCGCATCGCGCTGAACGGATCGATCCGCCGCGTCGTCTTGCCCGTGACCGCCCGGCGGATCGGCCACGCGAGCGCGACGACGATCGCGGCGACGCCGACGAGCGTGATGGCGAGCGAGATCGGCGGCACGAGCGCCTTCGCCCCGGCGCTCACGATCGCGAGGTCGCCGAGGTACCCGATGACGAGGCCGCCGAGCACGAACGCGAGCACGGTCGAGAAGTGGGTGCGCTTCATCGCCGCACCACCTGGTCGGATGCCTCGGCGCGGAGCGCCGCCACGCTGCCCCGGCCGGCGAGCACGGCGTCGGGATCGACGTCGAGCCACGGCTGCAGCACGAAGGCCCGCTGCCAGGCGCGCGGATGCGGGAGCTCGAGCCGCTCGTCGGCGAGCTCGAGCCCGTCGACGTCGATGAGGTCGAGGTCGAGGGTGCGGTCGCCCCAGCGCTCGGCGCGCACCCGACCCTGTTCGTGCTCGATGCCCTGCAGCACGTCGAGCAGCGCGTGCGGTTCGAGCACCGTCTCGACGACGAGCACGCCGTTGAGGTAGCCGGGTGCGTCGTGGTCGACCCCGGTCGTCTTGAGCGCGGGCGTCTCGTAGATCGGCGACACCGCGACGAGCTCGACCCCCTCGGCGTCGGCGAGCGCCCTGGCCGCGGCGTCGATGGTCGCCTCGCGGTCGCCGAGGTTCGCCCCGAACGCGATGACGGCGCGGCTCATGCCCGTCGCCTCACGATCGTGACCGAGACATCCCCGAACGGAACGGCGATGGGCGCCTGCGGCTTGTGCACCGTGACCTCGACCTCGTCGACGGCCGTGAACCCGAGCGCGACGCCCGCGACCCGTTCGGCGACCGTCTCGATGAGGTCGACCGGGTCGCGTTCGACGGCGGCGACCACCTGCTCGGCGAGCTCGCCGTAGTGCACGGTGCTCGCGAGGTCGTCGCCGCGTGCCGCGGCCGCGAGGTCGACGGTCACGTCGATCACGAACTCCTGCCCCTCGGCGCGCTCGAACTCGAAGACGCCGTGGTGGGCGCGCACACGCAGCCCGGTCAGGGTGATGCGGTCGCGTCGATCGCGCTGTTCAGCCACGTCGTCCACTCTGCCACGCCCCGAGGACGTCGAGCGCGCGGCGGGTGCCGACGACGTCGTGCACGCGCACGCCCCACGCTCCCGACTGCGCCGACAGCACGCTGACGACCGCGGTCGGCAGGTCGCGTTCGACCACGGATGCCTCGGCCGGGAGCATCGCCCCGAGGAAGCGCTTGCGCGAGGCGCCGACGAGGATCGGCAGCCCGAGGCCGGCGAGCACGTCGAGCCGTCCGAGCAGCTGCCAGTTCTGCTCGCCGCGCTTCGCGAAGCCGAGCCCGGGGTCGAGGATGATCCGATCGGCGTCGACGCCCACGGCCACGAGGG
>NZ_JBSHHD010000080.1:0-1720 GCF_053618155.1 Agromyces sp. NPDC055658
TGCCGGCGCCGACGACTACTGGAAGCGGCGCAGCGAGTTCACCCCTGACGAGCTGGCGGAACTCATGCTGCCGCAGGCCGGGGTCGACCGCTGGATCGTCGACACCGGATTCCAGGGCGATCTCATCACCACCCCGCAGCGGCTCACCGAACTCAGTGGCCGTCCGTCCTCTGAAATCCTGCGGCTGGAGCAGCTGGCCCAGAACCTCCTGGAGTCCGGTACCAGCCCCGAGGCGTTTCCCGGGGTGTTCCGGTCCGCGCTCGCCGAAGCGGTTGCCTCGCCGGAGATCGTGGGCACCAAGACGATTGCGGCCTATCGCACGTCGTTCGACATCGACTGGTCGCGCCCCACCGATCAGCTGGTGATCGAACACGCCCGGGAACTGGCCGCCCGGGATTCGCAGCGGGTGGACAGTCCGGTGCTGATCGCGTTCGGGGTGCACGAGGCCGCCGACCACGGGCTGCCCATCCAGGTGCACGTCGGGTTCGGCGACCGCGACCTCGATCTGCACCGCACCGACCCGATGCTGTTGCTGCCGTTGCTGCGCGCCATGGCGCCGGTCCCGGTGCTGCTGCTGCACTGCTACCCGTTCCACCGCCAGGCCGGTTACCTGGCCCAGGCCTTCGACCACGTGAATTTCGATGTCGGCCTTGCCATCAACTACCTCGGGGCACGCTCGAACGCCGTGGTCGCCGAGGCACTGGAGACCGCGCCGTTCGCCAAACAGCTGTACTCCTCGGACGCCTTCGGCCCACCCGAATTGCACCTGCTGGGCTCGGTGTTGTGGCGCCGCACCATGGGACTCACGCTGGGCGAGTGGGTGCGGACCGGGGACTGCGGCGAGGCCGATGCCATCCGCATCGTCGACATGATCGGCGTGCACAACGCCAACCGGGTCTACTCGCTGTGAACCATGACGCCGCACCGCTTCTCGAAGCGCTGCGCACGTTCGTCGAACGCGACCAGGCGCCGCTGTACAGCCCGGGCCACAAGGGCGGGCGCACACTCGACCCCTGGTTCCGGGACCACATCGCAGCCGTCGACCTCAACAACCTGCCCGACACGGACACCCTGCACTGTCCCGAAGGGCCGATCCTCGCCGCCGAACAGCTGATCGCCGATGCCTGGGGCGTCGGGCAGAGCTTCATCCTGGTGCAGGGATCGACCAGCGGAAACATCGCCGTGGCGCTCTCGGCGCTGCGTCCGGGTGAACCCGTGCTGGTTCAGCGCAATGCGCACAAGTCCGTGCTCGCCGGACTCGTGCAGGTCGGTGCACGCCCGGTCTGGCTGGAACCCCGCTGGGATCCACGGTTCGGGATCGCGCACGGGCTGGATGCCGACGTGGTCGAAAAGGCCTTGGCGACAAGTCAAGCCAAGGCGTTGTGGGCGCTGCACCCGACGTACTACGGCACCACCGCCGACATCGCGGCGCTGGCCGATGTGTGCCGCCGGGCCGGGGCCCGGTTACTGGTCGACGGCGCGCACTCCCCACATTTCGCGTTCCATCCCGACCTGCCCGTGCCTGCCGAGCGGGCCGGAGCGGTGGCCACCGTGCAATCGGTGCACAAGGTCCTGTCGGGCCTGAGCCAGGCCGCCGTCCTGCACATCGACCCGGCCGCGCTGGACCCGGTGGCGGTGCGCCGGTCGCTGCAGCTGATCCAGACCACGAGCCCGCATTTCGCGATCATGGCCTCGATCGACCTGGCCCGCCGCCAGATGA
>NZ_JBSHHD010000080.1:1730-2163 GCF_053618155.1 Agromyces sp. NPDC055658
TGCTCGGCGCCGCATTGGACCGCGCCCGCCGGGTAGCGGCCAGGTTGGAGAACATCCAGGGCCTGCGGGTGTTGCGACCGGCGGACGCCACCGGAACCGGGACCGGGTTCCATCAGCTCGACGAGACCAAACTGCTGATCGGTACCCGTGACCTGGCCGCCGATGCCCGTGACATCGTCGAGCGCCTCAACCGGGTGCACGGCGTGCAGCCCGAACTCAGCGGTGCCGGTCATGTGCTGTGTATCAGCACCATCGGCAACACCGACACCGACATGGACCGCCTCGCCGAGGGATTCGCCGAAGTGGCCGCCTGGGCCGGAGATGCGACCGCGGGCCCGGGCGGTGACGACGACACCCTGATCGCCGATCTGATCGCGCATCGCGCCGAGACCGTGCTGACCCCGAGGGAAGCGTTCTTCGCCGACACCGAGAC
>NZ_JBSHHD010000081.1:0-2134 GCF_053618155.1 Agromyces sp. NPDC055658
CGACCACACGGTCGCGGGCCCGCTCTCGTTCGAGGTCCTCGTGCCCTGCGGCGATCCTCCGCAAGGCGGTGGACTCAGTCTGCGACGTGCGCGATGACGGGCTGCGTGCCCGTGTCGCCCGACGCGCCGCGCGCATGCGGCAGCTTCGTGCCGAGCACCATTGCGGTGACGTCTTGGGCGATGTGCTGCGGAGTGAGGCCGACGCGCTCCAGGATGTCGGAACGGGAGCCGTGCTCGAGGAACTCGTCGGGCAGGCCCAATTCGGTGACCGCGGTGTCGACCCCGGCCTCGCGCAGGTCCTGACGGATGCGTGTACCGACACCGCCGACGCGGATGCCGTCTTCGAGCGACACCACGATGCGGTAGTCGCCGGCGAGCCCGACGAGGCTGCGCGGCACGGGCACGACCCACCGGGGGTCGACGACGGTGGCGCCGATGCCCTGCGCCTCGAGGCGCTCGGCGACCTCGAGGCCGATGCCGGCCATCGGCCCGACGGTGACGATGAGCACGTCCTTGCGCTGGGACTCGACGAGCACGTCGACGCCGTCGTCGGTGCGACGCACCGCGTCGTACTCGGTGCCGACCGAACCCTTCGGGAATCGCAGGACGGTCGGTGAATCCGTCACCTGCACGGCCTCGCCGAGCTCTTCGGCGAGGCGGATCGCGTCGCGCGGTGCGGCGATCCGGATGCCGGGGACGACCTGGAGGATCGAGAGGTCCCAGACGCCGTGGTGGCTCGGGCCGTCGGGCCCGGTGACGCCGGCGCGGTCGAGGACGAACGTGACCCCCGCCTTGTGGAGGGCGACATCCATGAGCAGCTGGTCGAACGCCCGGTTCATGAACGTCGCATACACCGCGACGACCGGGTGCAGGCCGCCGAACGCCAGGCCGGCGGCGGACGTCACGGCGTGCTGCTCGGCGATGCCGACGTCGAAAACCCGTGTCGGGAAGCGCTCGGCCATCCGGTGAAGGCCCGTCGGGCGGAGCATCGCGGCCGTGATGCCCACGAGGCGGTCGTCGCCCTCGGCGAGGTGGACGAGCTCGTCGGCGAAGACGCTCGTCCAGCTCTTCGCCCCGCCGGTGTCGAGCGGCTCACCGGTCTCGGGGTCGATCTGCCCGACGGCGTGGAACTGGTCCGCGACATCGTTGCGGGCGGGCTCGTAGCCGCGGCCCTTCTCGGTGATCGCGTGAACGATGACCGGCGCGCCGTAGTGCTTCGCCTGCCGGAGCGCGGCCTCCATCGCCTGCTCGTCGTGCCCGTCGACGGGACCGACGTACTTGATGTCGAGGTTCGAGTAGAGCGCCTCGTTCCCGGTGAATCGGGAGAGGAAGCCGTGCAGGCCACCGCGCACGCCGCGGTAGAACGCCCTGGCCGGGCCGCCGAGGCGGTTGAACGCGTCGCGGCTCGAGAGGTGGAGGTTGCGGTACGTGCTCTTCGTGCGCACCGAGTTGAGGAAGCGCGCCATGCCCCCGATGGTCGGCGCGTACGAACGGCCGTTGTCGTTCACGACGACGATGAGCTTGCGCGTGTTGTCGTCGGAGATGTTGTTGAGCGCCTCCCACGTCATGCCGCCGGTGAGGGCGCCGTCGCCGACGACCGCTACCACGTGCCGGTCGTGCTGCCCGGTCATCTCGAACGCCTTCGAGATGCCGTCGGCCCACGACAGGGAGCTCGAAGCGTGAGAGGACTCGACGATGTCGTGCTCCGACTCGCTGCGCTGCGGGTATCCGGCCAGACCGCCGGTCTGCCGAAGGGTCGAGAAGTCCTGCCGGCCGGTGAGCAGCTTGTGCACGTACGACTGGTGACCGGTGTCGAACACGATCGCGTCGCGGGGCGAGTCGAACACGCGGTGGATCGCGATGGTGAGCTCCACCACCCCGAGGTTCGGACCCAGGTGCCCGCCCGTCTTGGCGACGTCGGAGACGAGGTGCTCTCGCACCTCGACCGCGAGTTGCTCCAGTTGCTCCTTCGAGAGAGCGTCGAGGTCGCGCGGGCCTCGGATCGTCTCGAGCAAGGTCATGCGTTGGGCCTCCGGGATGACGCGGGCGATGCCGCCGAACGGAACGAGTCTACGCCGGGCAACCTGAGCGCCCGGGCAGACGACAGGGCGATCGGCGGAAACGCCGATCGCCC
>NZ_JBSHHD010000082.1:0-2069 GCF_053618155.1 Agromyces sp. NPDC055658
GGAACAAGTTGAGCTTGACGTCGGCGTCCATCATCGAGCCCATACCCGTCACCACGCAGGTGCCGGTCTTGGCGGTGAGGATCATCGCCTCTTCGATGTACTCGCCCTTCATCTCACCCACGGCGATGATGACCTTGTCCGCCATCAGACCCCAGGTCGTGTCGATGACCGGCGCGATGGCCTCGGCCATCGAGGCGTAGACGTGCGTGGCGCCGAACTTGATGGCCTGCTCGCGCTTCCATTCGTTCGGGTCGATCGCGATGACGTGCTTGGCGCCTGAGATGACTGCGCCCTGCAGGGCGCTCATGCCGATACCGCCGACGCCGACGACGATGACGGTCTCGCCGGGCTTGACGTCGGCGACGTTGGTGGCCGAACCGAAGCCGGTCGGCACCGCGCAGCCCATGATGGCCGCGGTCTCGAACGGGATGTCCTTGTCGATCTTGACGACGGAATCCTTGTGGACGGTCATGTACGGCGCGAAGGTGCCGAGCAGGTTCATCGGCGACACCTCGCGGCCGCGGGCGGTGATGCGGTTGGTGCCGTCGGCGATGGCCTTACCGCCGAGCAGGACCGCGCCGCGGTCGCACAGCGAGCGGAAGCCCTTCAGACACGGCGGGCATTCACCACAGGCCGGGATGAAGGCGAGGATGACGTGGTCGCCCTCCTCGATGCCGGTGACGTTCTTGCCGACCTTGGTGACGACGCCGGCGCCCTCATGGCCGCCGAGCGCCGGCAGCGCCATCGGGGTGGCACCGGTGGTCAGGTGGTAGTCCGAGTGGCACATGCCCGCGGCGTGCATCTGGATCTGTACTTCGTCGGCGACGGGGTCGCCGAGGTCGATCTCGTCGACCTGGAATGGCGAGTTGAGTTCCCACAGCAGGGCGCCTTTGGTCTTCATGAGAGGCGATAATAGAACAGGTTGCAATACCGTTCGGTAACTGGCCGTTGACCTGCGACGATCCTGGCTTGATTTCGTTGTCGAGTGGCTACCTGTGACACGCGTCAGGTGGGATTGTGCGCATCAAGTGGCCGCTCGGCCGGGGGATATCCCCAGAGCGACCTTGTTCCACAAGCAGGCGGCCCGCCGCGGCGGCCTCGGGCGTGTGTGTCGCACGGCGCCGCGACGGTACAGCCATGGACGGACCATTTATCGGGACCGAGGCGTTGCGCGCGGGCAGCCTGACCAGGCGAACGTTGACGAACCGCTATGACGCCATCTACCGCAATGTTTATATCGGTAAAGGCATTGAGATGACGGCATCCACGCGGGCGATTGGGGCGTGGCTGTGGTCAGGGCGGCGGGCCACGATGGCCGGACTCTCGGCCGCTGCGTTGTATGGCACCCGCTGGATCGACGGGGGTGAACCCGCCGAGTTGTATCGCCGCAACGGCAAACCGGTCAAGGACATCCTCATTTCACCGCGATGAGTTGGCCGACGACGAGACGTGCCTGGTCAACGGGATCTCGATGACCACGCCGGCGCGTACCGCGTTCGATCTGGGCCGACGCGCCGGCAGGACTGAGGCCGTCGTCCGGTTGGACGCCCTCGCCCAAGCGGCGAGTGTGCGCGCGGTCGACGTCCTTCCGCTGGTCCGGCGGCACCGTGGGGCGCGTGGGTTGGTTCAGCTGCGGGAGGTGCTCGACCTGATGAACGTCGGCGCCGAATCTCCGCAGGAGACACGCACTCGTCTCGTTCTCGTCGATGCCGGATTGCCCAGGCCCCGGACACAGATCGTCGTCCCGGGAAACTTCCTGGGCAGGAGGCATGCGCGAATCGACATGGGCTACGAGGAATTCAAGGTGGGCGTGGAGTACGAGGGTGCTCAACACTGGACGGACCCTGCAGTGAGGGCAAACGACATCGACCGGTATGCCGAATTGGCGGCGCAGGGCTGGCTCGTCGTTCGCGTGAGCTCCGACATGCTGCGGTATCGCCCACACGTCATTGTCGCTCGAATATGCGAAGCCCTAAGGGTTCGCGGCGCCCAATGGCCAGTTATGGCACGGTTTTTGGATAATCGCGTGGCATAACTGGCCGCTCGGCGATGAAAAGTGCGGCCGCCGC
>NZ_JBSHHD010000083.1:0-424 GCF_053618155.1 Agromyces sp. NPDC055658
GCCTTGAACCGGGTCGACAGGAAGATGGTGTTGACCCAGTCCGGCTCGTTGTCGCGCAGCACGGTGCGCACCAGCTCGGGCGGGATCGCGAACCCGTAGCGGAACTTCTCGTCCGCGATCGGTTCGCGCACAAGACGTTTCGGGAAATCCAGTACCACGGTCTCGCTGTGGTCGGGTCCGGACAGGCGCAGCTCCACCGGATAGCCGATGCCGTCGCAGATCTGGTCGGTCTGGCTCATGATCGGCTCGAACAGCGCGCGCAGCCCGGGCAGCAGGGGTTCCCCGGCCGCGGGTGCCCATGACGCCTTCTCCGCGGCCAGCACCGGGGCCATCCGCTGGGCGAAGTCCTCGATGTAGGCGGCCTTGCCGGTGGTGAAGATCGTTTCCGGATCCTCGACCGGGTGGGTCAGCGAATTGAGTAGCG
>NZ_JBSHHD010000083.1:463-1957 GCF_053618155.1 Agromyces sp. NPDC055658
TCATGGCCGTGGCGCTGCATCTGATCCAGGAACACCACCTGGTCGGGGAAGATGTTGGCCGGATCGCCGTGGTCGTCGTTGAGATCGCGAAGTTCGGGATCCAGGAAGCAGGGCGGCCCGGCCGAGGGGATCACCCAGGTCGCTCCGACCTGCGCGATGTACTGGCGGCATCGGTCCATCTGGCGCTGCCGCTTCTGGATGCCGAAGGCCTCTTTGGCGCGGGCGGGCATGTCGTAGACCATCGGGTACCAGATGGCCCCCGAGTACTGCAGCATGTGCACGTCGATCTGGCCGAAGTCGGTGTGCAACATCTCCAGATCGACGGGGCGAGCGTCGTTCATGTTGAAGGCGACGGTCTCACCGTCGTCGACCACCAGGCCTGAATCGCCGATCGGGCCGTCGGCCGGTGCGCGCAGCGCGATGATCATCACATCCAGGTCGCCCTTGGGGCCGCTGACGGTGTGCTTGACGGAGTCGGTGGTCTCGAAGAACCGGTGGAAGCCCAGCTTCTGCAGTTCGCGTTGCAGGTCGGGCACCGGGAAGTCGGGCAGCAGCACGACCGCGTCCTTGTTGACGTGGCGGCGCAGGTTCTCCGGGTCGAAGTGGTCCTTGTGCAGATGCGACACGTAGAGGTAGTCGACGTCCCCGAGAGCTGTCCAGTCCAACGTGCTGTTGTCGGGGAACGGGACCCACGAGGCGAAATACGCGGGGTTGACCCAGGGGTCGCAAAGAATGCTGCCAGCCTTGGTCTCGATCAGGAAGCCGGCATGCCCGACGCTGGTGACCTGCACAAACAGCCTTTCGATGGAGTATTTCGATGCCCGCCCAGCCTAGCCCGAGTTGGGTGATGCGCCGATCCGGGCTGGGATTAGGCTGGCTACGTGGAACCGGTGTACGGGACTGTCATACAAATCGCTCGGGCTGCCTGGCGGCTGCAGGGGCTGAAGTTCAACGTGACCGGGGTGGAGAACATCCCGGTCACCGGTGGTGCGGTGGTGGCCATAAACCACACCAGCTACTTCGACTTCACCTTTGCCGGCCTACCCGCCTACCTGCAGAAGCGGGGTCGCAAGGTGCGGTTCATGGCAAAGAAGGAAGTCTTCGACAACAAGATCACCGGGCCGATCATGCGCAGCCTGCGCCACATCGAGGTGGATCGCGACAGCGGGGCCGCGTCGTTCGAGGCGGCTGTCGACTACCTCAAGGCCGGTGAGCTGGTCGGGGTGTACCCGGAAGCGACCATCAGCCGCAGCTTCGAGATCAAGGACTTCAAGTCCGGCGCGGCACGGATGGCGATCGAGGCCGGCGTGCCGATCGTGCCGCACATCGTGTGGGGCGCGCAGCGCATCTGGACCAAGGGCCACCCGAAGAACCTGTACCGGCCCAAGGTGCCGATCTCGATCGCGGTGGGCGAGCCCATCCAGCCGACGCTGCCCGCAGCCGAACTCACCGCATTGCTGCATTCGCGCATGCAACACCTGCTCGCCCAGGTGC
>NZ_JBSHHD010000084.1:0-1897 GCF_053618155.1 Agromyces sp. NPDC055658
CGCTGGCGCGATTCCGGCGCACACTGGCCTGGCACATCCGCCGCCTACCCCGCGGCAAGATCGCCCTGGCTATCCAGTATGGCCACTTGACCATCTCGCAGGGTGAGGGGTACTCGGGGCTCAACGACGCCGGTTTCGCCGCCCTGATGGCGCGCGAGGAGGCCTCTGCATTGATCGACACCATCGAGGAGACGCGACGCGATCTGGAGGCCGGCGGAGGGGTATCAGGACCCGCCGCGCAACGGCTCCTCAGTGTCGTTGACCGCACCAAAGGCTTCAACGGCACCTACCTCAGTGATAAGGAGATCCGCAGACTCAAGGCAGATACCAGCCTGACGGTCCATGACAACCCTGAGAGCTTCCTCACCTGTATGTTCGACCCTAACCGCGCACTGTGCCGCCGCACCACCCACGGCCAAATCGCCGAACCCCGGCTCGACGACTGCCAGCGCAACTGCTCAAACGTCGCCCGTACCGACAGGCACATCACCAACCTTGAGCACGCTGTGCAGCGACTCCGCTGCGAAGCGAACAGCCCACTGACACCAAAACCGTTGGCGCTCAGGCTTCAATCCCGTGCCGACACCTTTACCGCAATCATCGACGAACACCGCACTACCGCCATCACGACGTCATCACCGGCCGCAACAGAAACATCCGCATGAACCGCAACGAGCAGCCCGCCGATGTCGACACCGTCACCGAAATCCTCGCTGCCATGGTGCGAGTGCTATCCGGGCACCCAACACTCGCGACACCGGGCGACCTCACCATCACGGCAGTGGTAACGGAGGCGCGAGTCAAGCGACACCTGTTGACCCACAAGCACACTGACCTCAAAGAACTCTTCTACCAACTACGCGACACCTGCAACAACCCCATAGTCGCCCGAGCTGAAAAGGCCACTGCACAGCATGAAGATCTCAAAAAGAAGCTCAGCGACGCGCGCGAAGACGCACAGAACTGGAAGACCACGGCACACACCTTCGCCAGGGCCATCCACGTCCTCACCATCGAGAACACAGAACTGAAGGCCACACGTGCAACACCGCTGCGATCCGTTCAGTAGCCGCAAACCCACCTAAGGCACGTCCGATTCACAACGCCAGCCCCACTCGCAGGCCCTCTGACGAACATCAGTGCCAACGTTTCGATCGAAGCCACTTGTGGCGACTTTCGCGTCAAACCGACGACCGGGAACGTGCGTTGGAAATGGGCCCAGGACCTCCTGTTCAATGACCCCGTCCTCGTGCATCGCGGGAACGACCTGGGTGCACGGGTAGCGGCATTCGACCGAACGGACAGACGGGACTGACCCATGGCATTTGTAGGCAAGTCCAAGAAGGTGCAGCAGCAGCAGTTCGAAACCCCTGAGGAGATGTATCTGCGTGGCGCATTGCCGCGCAGGCCAGAAGCGGTCAGCTCGCTGTGGATCCACCAGGGTGACGTGTTGCGCGCATGCGCCGAGAAGCACCAGAACACACCTCTTGCCTTTAAAGCCGTCTACCTGTAACGCGCTGCGTGCTCACGCCCTCATCGAGAATGGCACCCATCGTTGTCGATCCACGTTGCGTACTCGCGCGGTGTTGTAACCAGTGCTCGATGACGCTCTCACCGGCATAGCGCTGCCGGACCAGCAACTCATCATGGCAGCGTGACAACTCGGCAGCTACCTTCTGCCGATATGCACTGAGGTGTCTGCGTTCCTTGGGCGTCGCGTGAAGAACACAGTTCAACCCGAATCGGTCCGAACCGAGATAGATTGCAGCGCGGGCGCATTCGGCTCCTGTTAGTCGTATAGTGCCTGAGCATTTGGGGCGCTTCTGAGCCGCACTGTCGATTCGGTCAACCGCAGGCGGAGGCCAGAACGTCTGCTCGAGACGGTCACCCCATGTTG
>NZ_JBSHHD010000085.1:0-459 GCF_053618155.1 Agromyces sp. NPDC055658
CCGTCAGGCTGGGCACCAGGTTGAAGGCTTGGAACACGATCCCGACGGTGTCGCGCCGGTAGTCCGACAGCGCTTTCTTGTTCAAGGTGGTGACATCGACGTCGCCGAACTCGATGCGGCCCGCGGTCGGTTTGAGGATCCCGCCCAGACATGACAGCAGGGTGGTCTTCCCACAACCGCTGGGGCCCAACAGGATTGCCAGCGATCCGGCGGGGACTTCGAGGTCGAGTCCGTCGATGGGGCGCACCGCGTAGCCGCCGCTGGAGTACTCCACGACGAGGTCTTTGACGAGAAGGTCGGCCATGTCAGGGTCCTCGGAATGCCAGGGCGGGGTCGATGGTGACAGCGCGGCGCAGCCCGGCCACGCTGGCCAGCAGGCCGATCACGACGGCGACGATCGGCAGCGCGACGAATGCCAGGGTGGGGACGTCGCAACGCATCGGGAACGGCGGCCCGAGC
>NZ_JBSHHD010000085.1:469-1865 GCF_053618155.1 Agromyces sp. NPDC055658
GGCCATGATGGATCGGGTGGCCACGCCGACGGCCTTGAACACCGCGAAGTCGCGAGTGCGTTCCAGGGCGGACAGGTAGATCACCGAGCCGACGATCAGCGCCGCGACCGCCCACAGCAGTCCGGCCATCAGGCTCATCGCCTGGTTGGCGCCGCGCAGCGGGCGGACCATGTCGTCGATGGCGCCGGCCCGGTCGACGATGCGGAACTCCGGTGGCGCCGCCCCCGGGTTGCCCACAATGCCGACCGACGAGATCAGCTTCTGCCCGGAGAACAGCAGTTGTTGGGCGCCGGGGACCGTCAGGTAGATGTTGTCCTGGGCGGCCAGGGCGGTGAGGTCGTCGACCAGCCCGACAACCCGCAGTTTCGACGCACCGACGTCGACATCGGCACCGACCGGGCGACCCATCGTCGTCGATACCGCGACCTCGTCGGGCGTATGCGGTGCCCGGCCCTCCTTCAACGTCGGCGTGCCCGGGCCCTGCTCCGGCACCCCGAACACGTTCACATTTCGCGGGCTGCCGCCCGCTGGGATGGTCGACGAGCCGTACACCAGCGGGACCGCCGTGACGACACCCGGAAGCTTGGCCGCCCGTTGAACATCGGTGAGCGGCAACGGCGCTGAGCCGAGGAACGGACCGGCCGCACCCTCCTTGATCATGAACGCATCCAGGTGGAGGGCGTCGACGCTGCGTTCGGCTTCGACGCGGAAACCGTTCGCCAGGCCCGTCAACACCAGCGTCATGGCAAAAACCAACGCGGTGCCGACTGCGGCGATCATGAATCGCCGTCGGCGCCACTGCAGATCGCGTAACGCCGCGATCAACACGTCGGTGCCCCGCTCATCATGTCCGACGTTACCGAGATGGGTGTGGCAGGTGGCGGTTATTGGGGCATTTGGTGTGGTGAGGGTTGCTGGGCCGGGTGTGAGCCGTGACCGGGGCGCTCAGGAGTAGGGAGGTGTACTTTGCGCCGTTCCGGGGTCGATGGCGAGCGCGACGAGGTGGAGAAGCCCGATAGCCAGCAGTACTGTGCCGCTGATCATGACCCACGTCCCGTTGGACGGCTGCGGCGGCGGCCGGTCCTCGGAAGGGGCAGAGCTTTCCGGGTGAAGCAATCGGTGGTCGTCGTGCCGGACCCAACGGGTGTGGGCTATGCGCCGGCGGATCCCGATGGTCAGCAACAACCCACCGACAACGGGCCAGAGTATGGCGCCGATCGTGGAGCCGATCTGATATGCGATTCCGCCGTCTGCAAGCAGGTTTTCAACCATGACGCCCCCTCGGGCGGCAACGCTAGCGCATGTCGTCTACCGCCCGTCGTACGCTGAGCAACATGCGACTTGCTGCCGCCGCGCTGTTGGTTGCAGTGACGGCCGGCCTGAGCGGCTGCACCGG
>NZ_JBSHHD010000086.1:0-1845 GCF_053618155.1 Agromyces sp. NPDC055658
GCAGCGCGACGAGACCATCGCGGCTCGTCGCGCTCCCTCGTCGTCCGCCCCGATCAACCCACCGCCGCCACGAAAGGACTCGCCCATGCCCCACGCCGACCTCGTCTTCACCGGCGGCCCCGTCTTCACCGCGAACACGGTGCGTTCGCGCGCCACGGCCGTCGCCGTGCGGGCCGGCCGCATCGTCGCCGTCGGCACCGATCACGACGTGCGCGACCTCGTCGGCCCGGGCACCGAGGTCGTCGACCTCGGCGGGCACCTGCTCGTGCCCGGCTTCCAGGACGCGCACGTGCACCCCGTGTGGGGCGGCCTCGACATGCTGCGCTGCGACCTGCGCGACGGCGAGAGCGAGGCCGACTACCTCGAGACGATCGCGGCGTACGCCGCGTCGCACCCGGATGCCTCGTGGGTGCAGGGCGGCGGATGGTCGATGTCGGCCTTCCCGGGCGGGACGCCGACCGCCGCGGCCCTCGACCGGGTGCTGCCCGACCGTCCGGCGTTCCTGCCCAACCGCGACGGCCACGGCGCCTGGGTGAACTCGGCGGCCCTGCGTCTCGCCGGCATCGACCGGGGCACGCCCGACCCCGCCGACGGCCGCATCGAGCGCGACGCCGCCGGCGAGCCGACCGGGACGCTGCACGAGGGCGCGATGGACCTCGTTCGCCGCCACCTCCCCGAGACCACGCCGGCCGAGCTCGTCGACGCCGTGCTCGAGGGGCAGCGCTACCTGCACTCGTTCGGCGTCACGGCCTGGCAGGATGCGATCGTCGGCGACTACGGGGTCGGCGACGACCCCGGGCTCGCCTACCTCGCCGCGGCCGCCGCGGGCACCCTCACCGGCCGCGTCGTCGGCGCCCTCTGGTGGGACCGCACGCGCGGCCTCGAGCAGATCGACTCGCTCGTCGAGCGCCGCGAGCGCTACCGGGGCGGGCGCTTCGCCGCGACGAGCATCAAGGTCATGCAGGACGGCGTCGCCGAGAACTTCACGGCCTCGATGCTCGAGCCGTACTGCGACGGCCACGGCCACGCGACCGACAACTCGGGCATCTCGTTCGTGCCGCCCGAGATCCTGAACGAGGCGGCCCCGCGGCTCGACGCCCTCGGCTTCCAGCTGCACTTCCACGCGATCGGCGACCGCGCGGTGCGCGAGTGCCTCGACGCCGTCGAGCACGCGATCGCGCGCAACGGCCGCAGCGACCACCGCCACCACATCGCGCACCTGCAGGTCGTGCACCCCGACGACGTGTCGCGATTCCGCGAGCTCGGCGTGGTCGCGAACATGCAGTCGCTGTGGGCGGCGCTCGAGCCGCAGATGGTCGATCTGACGCTGCCGTTCCTCGGCTCGCCGCGGGAAGCGTGGCAGTACCCGTTCGGCGACCTGCTGCGCGCGGGCGCCGTGCTCGCGGCAGGCAGCGACTGGTCGGTCTCGACGCCGAACCCGCTCGCCGCGATCCACGTCGCGGTGAACCGGGTGTCGGCGCCGGGCGAGGAGGAGGGCGAGTACCCGCCGTTCCTCCCCGAGCAGGCGATCGACCTCGCGACCTCGCTCACCGCGTACACGGCGGGGTCGGCGTACGTGAACCACCTCGACGAGACCGGCACGATCGAGGTCGGCAAGCTCGCCGACCTCGCCCTGCTCGACCGAGACCCCTTCGCCGGGCCCGCCGACGCGATCGGCGCGACGCGCGTGCTGCAGACCTTCGTCGAGGGCGAGCGCGTCTACGCGGCAGGCGACGCCTGATCGGGATGCCGCGGGCGTGCGCTTCGTCGTCGTGGCATCGCCCGACGACAGGGGCCCGGCACGAGGCATCCCTGAGATGCGGGAAGCGGGGGCGCACCCGAAGG
>NZ_JBSHHD010000087.1:0-1795 GCF_053618155.1 Agromyces sp. NPDC055658
CCTATGCGCGGTTCTTCGACGCACCGTCGGCCACACCGCAATCCCCGGTCACGGTGACGTGGGCCGGGGTCAGCACGCTCCTGGTCGACGACGGGTCCTCGGCCGTCCTCACCGACGGGTTCTTCTCCCGGCCCGCGCTGGCGAGCGTCGTGCTGGGCAAGCTGGCGCCGTCACTGCCCCGCATCGATGGCAGCCTGGCCCGTCTCGGCGTCGACAAGCTCGAAGCCGTGTTGCCGGTCCACACCCACTTCGACCACGCCATGGACTCAGCCGTCGTGGCCGAGCGCACCGGTGCCCGACTCGTGGGCGGCACCTCGACCGCCCAGGTCGGTGCCGGCGGTGGCCTGGCCCCCGACCGGATCGTCACGGTCACCCCGGGCGAGGCCGTCACCCTCGGAGCGTTTCAGGTGACGCTCTTCGAGTCCGAGCACTGCCCACCTGACCGCTTCCCCGGCACCATCACCGCGCCCGTCTTGCCGCCCGTCAAGGCCTCTGCGTACAAAGGCGGTGAGGCCTGGTCGACCCTGGTGCACCACCGGGCCAGCGACCGCAGCCTGCTGATCGTCGGCAGTGCCGGCGCGGTGCCGGGCGCACTGGACGGGCAGCACGCCGAGGTGGTCTACCTCGGGATCGGCCAACTCGGGTTGCAGTCCGAGCAGTACCTGGAGAGCTACTGGGCCGACACCGTGCGCACTGTGGGCGCGCGCCGCGTGGTGCTGATCCACTGGGACGACTTCTTCCGGCCGCTGCACAAACCCTTGCGCGCACTGCCGTACGCCGGTGACGACCTGGACGTCTCGATGCGGGTGCTGACCCGGCTGGCCGAACGGGACGCGGTGAGTCTGCACCTGCCGGCGCTGTGGGAGCGCGCCGACCCGTGGGTCAGTTGAGCCGCTGAAACGACGGCGGCAGCGGCAGGCCCAGCTCCGCCAGCACGCCCCGCAGCCGCGTCGGGTAATCGGTGATGAGGCCGTCGACGCCGTCGGCGATCAGCGCCCGCATGGCCGCCGGTTCGTTCACGGTCCACGGGGTCACCTTGAGGCCCAGCGCGTGTGCCCGCTCCACGAATCCCCGGTCCACCAGCTGGTACTGGGGTGAGAGCACCGTGGCGCCCACCGATACCGCGCCGGCGATCGGATCGCTGTCCACTGCCGGATCGACCCCACCGAGCCACGGAGAACCCGGCACCCAGGTGGTGTCATCCCACAGCGCCACCCTCGGTAGCGACGGCTCGGCCCGCTGCACCAATGGCAGTGTGCGCCAGTCGAAGCTCTGGATGTCCACCTTGTCGACCTTGCCCGCCGCCCGTACGGCATCGAGGATGACGCCGACGAACTCCTCCGGCGTGGCCGAGGTTTCGGGTTTGTCCGCCTCGATCTTCGTCTCGATGTTGAAACGTACGTCGGCGTCGTAGGCATCGGTCAGCGCGAACACCTCGGGTAGCACGGCAATCTTGTTGTCGCGCACCACCTCGGCGTCGGGAAATCCGCTCAGCAACTTGCCACAGTCAAGGGTGCGAATCTGTTCGAGGGTGAGATCGTGCACCAGCTTCCCCACGTACGGGTACATCGGATCGCCCGGGAACGCCGGAGCCGTGTCGGCACATTTGGTCTCGTCGATCCGGGGGTCGTGCCACACCAGGGGTTGCCTGTCCTTCGTGAGCACGATGTCGAGTTCGAGCGTGCTCACCCCGAGCTCCAAGGACTTCGCGAAGGCGCGCAGCGACTCCTCGGTCGTCTCGCCGCGGCCGCCGCGGTGGGACTGCAGGTCGAACCCGGCGGGCGCTGCGACGGCC
>NZ_JBSHHD010000088.1:0-266 GCF_053618155.1 Agromyces sp. NPDC055658
AACGCGACACTCGCTATCGAGATGTCCGGCAATAGCGCAGACTTCTCGGGAGGCGCGATTTCACGCGGGACCCGCTCCATGTTGCCCCACAACATGACCGCGCCCCGCCAGGTCCCTATGGCCAGGGTGCGCGCGTCGGGACTGAATTCCAGATCCCTCACGTAATCGTCTAGCCGCATGCGGGAGTCCTCCCGACCGGTGCGCGCATTCCACCGCCAAACTGTCGCCGCGAGCCCATCTGCGGTGCGTTCACTCACCGCAGAAGC
>NZ_JBSHHD010000088.1:275-1676 GCF_053618155.1 Agromyces sp. NPDC055658
CGTAACGGCCGTTCCAACTCACAGACCGTAGATGAACTGTGCTGTCCCCGAAGGGCTTTCCGACCGATTCCCCCGTCGCAGCATCACCCTTTTGAATTCCTTCCGTAGCTTGCGTGAAAAACCACTTGCCATCTCCACTGAACAGGCCGTCCTCCCCCGGAAGGTCGACCACCTTCTCAAGCCATGGCTTGGTGATGAGCGCCGTGAGCAAGGGGCCAATTCCCGGCTTCTCCGAGAGGTTCTGTGCGGCAAGAATCTTGCTGAACGCTTCTAATTCGCCGCCGGGATGAGCAGTGAACAGCATCAACTGTCCCCGTGCGCTCAACCGTTCAGCAAGCGCCTCGTTGAGACTCTTCTCGGCATTGTCTTTGGACCGGCGCGCATCCCAGGCGAAGTAGGACGCCATCAAACACACCACCGCAAGTGCGGCTGAGAACCACTTCAGTTTCCGTCCAGCCCGCCGCTCACGATCGAGCTCCGCACGATGCCGCGCAGCCTCTTCCTCATACGCACGCTTCTCTTGTTCCACACGGGCCGCTGCATCTGCCTTCTCTTCCTCCACCCGCCGCCGGTCACGGTGTTCACGAACTGTGCGCGTGAGCACGTCGTGTGTCAGTTCGATCCGTTGCGCGCCATGGTATTCCGCAAGCCGCACCAGGCGTGAGTCGATCAGATGGTCGAGTTCCTCCTCAGTCAGGCGTGAAGGCACAGCGTCTTCAAGGGCGTAAAAGTCCCGGAATCCCGTTTCGGTTATCAACTCTGACTCGATGAACTCTGCGACTTTTGGCCGCATGTCGTGCACGCAGTTCGAGTAGTAGTTGGACAGCGTCCGACGCCCATGCTCTTCGATGAGTGCCTCGTCAAACTGGTCGTGCCCGCGCTGTTTGCGAACTTCGTTCAGCTCCCGGCAGACCAAGCTCAGCAGTGCGGGTTCGACCTCGGCCAGGCGCCGCCGCTCAGCGGCAAAGCCTACGCCCGGCGATACAGCGTCGCGGTCAGGATGCAGATCTGGCGTGCCAGCGCCTCGGTCATCAGGTCTGCGGCCGGCCCGTATACCGCATCGAATGCTTCGTTTTCCCGCAACGGCAGAAGTCGCATCCGGGAGCGTCCCAGCCCGGGAATGAGCCGACACCACTCGTCGAGGTGGGGGAGGTAGTCCTCGCGGAGGGTGATCAGCAACTTGAAGTTGCGTGACCGCAGGTTGAATCGACCCGCCACAACCTCGCCGGTTTTGATCCGGGCTGCCAGATCGGCGGGGATTCGATTCTCGGCCAGGTCACCGAGGTCATTCCGGAACGCGTCGACGCGGTCCGGAAATCGCTCGCCCAACGTGAACAGCTCTTCGAACTGATCCAGGACAATCACCGGCGTAAGCGGATAGTTCCGTGCACTCCATAGTTC
>NZ_JBSHHD010000089.1:0-1662 GCF_053618155.1 Agromyces sp. NPDC055658
GGTTCGGGGGGACCGGCAAGCCGGGCACAGAGCAGCCGCGGGGGCACGATGCGGCCGTGCGCTCGGACGCCGAACTGCTGGCCGCCCATGTCGCCGGGGACCGCTACGCGTTCGAGGAACTGGTCCACCGGCACCACCGCCAGTTGCGCCGCTTGGCCTTCCTGACCAGCCGTCACCACGAGGACGCTGACGACGCCGTGCAGGACGCGCTGTTGTCGGCACATCGCACCGCCGCTTCGTTCCGCCACGACTCGGCGGTCAGCAGTTGGCTGTACCGGATCGTGGTCAACGCCTGCCTGGACCGCGTGCGCCGATCACGCAACCAGCCCACCGCGTCCCAGTACGAACTCGGCCACCTGGTTCACCTCCGCGACCCCGCGGGCGACCCGGCTCCCCGGGTGGCCACCGCGATCGTGGTGGAGCGGGCCCTGATGCAGTTGCCGATCGAGCAGCGCGCCGCGGTGGTCGCGGTCGACATGCAGGGCTACTCGGTGGCCGAGACGGCGCTGCTGCTCGGGGTGGCGGAGGGCACCGTGAAGAGCCGGTGCGCCCGCGCCAGGCACAAGCTGGCCCGCCTGCTCCAGTACTTTGAAGCCGATGAACGGCAGCACGCCCCGAGTGCCGTCGGACGGCCCGATTCCTGCTGAGCTGCTGGCTGATCTGCAGGCCGGGCTGCTCGACGACGCCACCGCCGCGGACGTCCGCAGGCGCGTGCGCAGCGACCCCCTGGCCGGCCCCGAGGCCAGGAACACCCTGACCGCCCTCGATCGGGTGCGCCGCGATCTACGCGAACTCGGTGCGGATTCCGAGTCCGCTGCCCCGGTGCCCGCCGAGGTCAGTGCCCGGCTGTCCGAGGCGCTGCGGACCGAGCCGGCCCCGCCGATGCCGTCCGCCAGACGCTGGAAGCTGATCGCCGCCGTCACCGGAGCGGGTGCGGCCGTGCTGGCCGCCGTGGTGGGCGGAGCCGTACTGACACACCCGGCCGGTCGGGCACCCTCGACCATGACCAGCCTGGGCAAGATCACCGTGTCACCGCCGCGCAGCGAGATCGGTCTGTCCGAATCCCAGATCCTGGGCCTTCTGTCGACACCGGCCGACCTGGGGCCGTTGACCGACCCGCAGCGCCGGACCGCCTGCCTGACCGCGCTGGGCTATCCCTCCGGCGTGACGGTCCTCGGTGCCCGGCCCCTGGAGGTGGCCGGTCAGCCCGGCGTGCTGGTCCTGGTGCCGCCCAGACCACCCGACACGACCGACTCCGTCGTCGCCCTGGTGCTCCCGGCGAACTGCGACGCTGAACACGCCGGGACGTTGGCCCAGACCGTGGTGAAACGCCCGGTGAAACGTCCGTAGTCTGTCCTACGAACTCACCTGGGAACCCATCCGGCCTAGGCTGACGTTGCAACCCGTGCCGAGTACGGCAGAAAGGCCTACATGTCCACCTCAGCGACGGTTCACGACGTCATCATCATCGGTTCCGGCCCCGCCGGATACACCGCAGCCATCTACGCTGCCCGCGCCCAGCTCAAGCCGTTGGTGTTCGAGGGCACGCAGTTCGGCGGCGCGTTGATGACCACCACCGAAGTGGAGAACTACCCGGGATTCCGCGAAGGCATCACCGGCCCCGAATTGATGGACGAGATGCGGGAGCAGGCCCTGCGCTTC
>NZ_JBSHHD010000090.1:0-1639 GCF_053618155.1 Agromyces sp. NPDC055658
GCAGCGGCCCGGCCCTCGGCGATCGCCCACACGATCAGCGACTGTCCGCGACCCATGTCGCCGGCGACGAAGACGCCGGGCACCGAGGTCTGGAAGTTGTTGTCGCGTGAGACGTTTCCGCGGTCGGTCAGCTCGACGCCGAGCTTGGTCAGCAGACCTTCCTTCTCCGGTCCGACGAAACCCATCGAGAGCAACACCACGTCGGACTTGAGCTCGAAGTCGCTGCCTTCGACCTTCTCGAACTTGCCGGCGTTCATCTTGACCTCGTGCGCACGCAGGCCGGTCACGTGACCGTCGGCGCCGGTGAATTCCTCGGTGTTGACCGAGAACACGCGATCGCCGCCCTCTTCGTGGGCCGAGGACACCCGGAACATCAGCGGGTAGGTCGGCCACGGGGTCGAGTCGGCACGGGTCTCCGGCGGACGCGGCATGATCTCGAACTGGTGGATGCTGGCCGCACCCTGACGGTGCGAGGTGCCGAGGCAGTCCGCGCCGGTGTCGCCACCGCCGATGATGATGACGTGCTTGTCCTTGGCGGTGATCGGCGGCTGGCCGTTCTCGTCGAGGACGTCATCGCCGAACTGGACGCGGTTGGCCCAGGGCAGGAACTCCATGGCCTGGTGGATGCCGTCGAGCTCACGACCCGGGACCGGCAGATCGCGCCATGCGGTGGCACCGCCGGCCAGCACGACCGCGTCGTAGTTCAGCCGCAGCTGGGCCACCGTGATGTCGACGCCGACGTTGACGCCGGGCCGGAACTGGGTGCCCTCGGCAGCCATCTGCTCCAGACGCCGGTCGATGTGGCGCTTTTCCATCTTGAACTCGGGGATGCCGTAGCGCAGCAGACCGCCGATGCGGTCGGCACGCTCGAACACCGTGACGGTGTGGCCCGCCCGGGTCAGCTGCTGGGCGGCGGCCAGTCCGGCCGGTCCGGACCCGACGACGGCGACCTTCTTGCCGGTCTGCACATCGGGCATCTTCGGAACTACCCAGCCCTGGTCGAAGGCGTTGTCGATGATCTCGACCTCGACCTGCTTGATGGTCACCGGATCCTGGTTGATGCCAAGGACGCACGATGCCTCACACGGTGCGGGGCACAGCCGTCCGGTGAACTCAGGGAAGTTGTTGGTGGCGTGCAGCCGCTCGATCGCGTCGCGCCACCGGTCCTTGTAGACCAGGTCGTTCCACTCGGGGATGAGGTTCCCCAGCGGGCAGCCGTTGTGGCAGAACGGGATACCGCAGTCCATGCATCGTGATGCCTGGTCCTGCAAGGAGTCGTGGGAGAAGTCCTCGTAGACCTCTTTCCAGTCCTTCAGGCGCAGCGGAACCGGCCGGCGGGACGGAAGCTCCTTGGAGGTGTGCTTGAGGAAACCGCGCGGATCAGCCATTGGCCGCCGCCATGATCGCCTCGTCCACATTGACGCCGGCCTCTTTGGCTTCGGCGATCGCGGCCAGCACGCGCTTGTAGTCGCGCGGCATGACCTTCACAAAATGCATCAACTCGTTATCCCAATCAGACAGGACCCGTTGTCCCACAGCCGAATCGGTCGCGTCGACATGGGCCGTGAGGATGCCCTGCAACCATTCGACGTCAGAGGCCTCGAGGGCTTCCAGCTCCACCATCTCGGTGTTCAGGTTC
>NZ_JBSHHD010000091.1:0-1638 GCF_053618155.1 Agromyces sp. NPDC055658
CGATACATCCGCATCCCCGGTGTTCCCGTGCTGCCGAACGGGCAGGCCACAAACCGCGTCGACGTCAACGGTGCCCGGCCCACATAGCCGTAGCCCAAACCCGCACCGGCGACATACAACTCGCCCACCACACCCGCGGGCACCGGACGCAACCAACCGTCCAGCACGAAAAAGGCCAGATCCGCCAACGGCACACCGATCGGACTGACCGCATTCCCCACATCGGCGGCGGTGATCTCCCGGAACGAGGCATGCACCGTCGTCTCGGTGATCCCGTACATATTGATCAACCGCGGCAACGCCGCGCGCCGGTCCAACCATGGTGCAAGCCGCTGCGGCTCCAAGGCCTCCCCGCCGAACACGACGAGCTCGAGGGAGAGCCGGTGGTCGGGCCGGGCGCCGTCGACCGCGGCCAACGCATAGAACGCTGCCGGTGTCTGACTGAGCACACTGATCCGCTCGGCGACCAACAAGGCGTGGAACTCTTCGGCCGAGCGCGTCACCGATTCGGGCACCACCACCAACCGGCCGCCGTGCAGCAGCGCGCCGAAAACCTCCCACACCGAAAAGTCGAAGGCCAACGAATGACACTGCGTCCACACCTGACCCGCAGACAAATCCACATCACGATCGATCGCATCCAGCAACCGCGCCACATTCCGATGCGGAATCGCCACACCCTTGGGCACACCCGTCGTCCCCGAGGTGTAGATCAAATACGCGATGTCGTCAGGCGTCGGCCCTACGGACAGGGCCGTACCCGGCTGGCTGTAGACCGCACGGTCATCGACATCGATCACCGTCAACCCGCGCCCACCCAGCCGATCGGCCAGATCAGCGGTCGTTACCGCGACCGCCGGCTCGGAGTCGGCCAGCACGAAATCCAGCCGTGCATCCGGCACCGAGGGATCGATCGGCACATACGCCGCACCGGTCTTGAGCACCGCCATGATCGCCACGACCGCCTCGACCGACCGCGGGAACAACAACGCCACCCGCAGCCCGGGACCTGCTCCCCACTCGATCAGCAGGTGCGCCAACCGATTCGAAGCGGCATCCAATCCGCGGTACGACATCGAACTGTCACCGAAGCTGACCGCGACCGCCGCCGGATGACGAGCCACCTGCGCGTCGAACAGCATCGGGATCGACACCGACTCCGGCATCGCCCGACTCAAAGCGGCCCGGTTACCCCACCCGTCGATCTCCTCGACGGCAGCGCGGACAGTGACCGCGGAAAGCGGCCGCCCCGGAGCGGCAGTCATCGAGGTCAGAACCCGCTCGAAGCGGTCCGCCAAATCGCGGGCGTCGCAACCGACGAACAACTCACCCACACCCGTGGTGCTGAGAAGAAGCTCCTCGTCCTTCTGGAGGAGGACCAGACCGAACTGATCGACCAGACCGGTGTGCGTGACGGTTCCCGATGCCGGAGCGCCACCGAATTCATCCTCGGGAATGGTCGGAATGAAATTGATGGCAGGCCGGGCCGACGGTTGTCCGCTGCCCTGGAATCGTGACTTGTTCTCGATCGCGCGCAACGGGAATCGTTGATGGCGCAGCGCATCTCGGAACTGCTGGTCGACATGTTCACACAAGGCCGCCACTGTCGACTGCGGCGACATGTCCACGATCAACGGC
>NZ_JBSHHD010000092.1:0-1636 GCF_053618155.1 Agromyces sp. NPDC055658
ACCTCGGCCGGCGTCGTCGTGGGAGGCGGCTTCGGACAACGCAGCGACCAGCTCGGCGTCCTGGCCGGGAAGCGTCACCAGGTGTTGCGCGCCGATCGCGATCGCGGCGTGCCAGTCATCCGGCCGCGGGGCGTCGTTGCCGACCAGGATCACCCTGGCGCGCCTGGGCAGCGCCCGCGCGGCGCATCGCTGCGCGGACGGAGCGTCGAGTACGACCGCGGCGGCCGCCATCCAAGCCTTCCGTCCCGAGGGTTCGTCGACGACGACGAGACCGACGCCGGCGGCAGCGGCCACCCGGGACACATCGTCACGCAGCAGTGGGTCGCCGATCAGCGCCAGCACCGTGCCGGTCGGGGCGATCGAGGGGTTCGGGACGGCCATATGCCCACCCTGCGGGCAACCACGAACCGGGCACCATCACCAATTCACGGATTGTGGATGAAGCGTGCGCTGGGGATGAACCACGGTCCGCGAACGTACCGCAGAGTTCCAGTGAAAATACGGTTCCGCAACCAACGCGGCCGGACGGCCAAGGATTCTTCCCCTGAAAAAGGGACGACCCCCGCCAGGGGGGGAGGAGGCGGAGGTCGTCGTGTATCAGCCCCGGGGGGTCGGGCTGATACACCCTCGGCATAAGCCGAGTAATGCTCACTATACACACGGAACTGCCAAAACATGCAAGAGACACCTGTGCGGGCTACCAACCGGGAGTGCGGAGTCACCGTCCGCAAGAATGTGTCGTGAACTGCCATTTTGCGTTACCGGACAGATGGCAGGGTGCACGTGCCTCTATGCTGGCGCTTGTGACCGCTTCCGATCGGGCTGCCGGGGAATTGATCGCACAGCAATCCGGGCCGCAGGACGGTCGACCAGTGCGCACCGCGGCCTTCTTCGACCTCGACAAGACCGTCATCGCCAAGTCCAGCACCCTTGCTTTCAGCAAACCTTTCTTCAACCAGGGTCTGCTGAATCGCCGCACCGTTCTCAAGTCGACGTACGCACAGTTTCTGTTCCTGATGTCGGGCGCCGACCACGACCAGATGGACCGGATGCGCAGCTACATCACCAACATGTGCACGGGCTGGGATGTCGAACAGGTCAAGTCGATCGTTGGAGAGACCTTGCACGACATCGTCGACCCGCTGGTGTTCGCCGAGGCAGCCGAGCTGATCGCCGACCACAAGCTGTGCGGCCGCGACGTCGTGGTGGTGTCGGCTTCGGGCGAGGAGATCGTCGCGCCGATCGCCAGGGCACTGGGCGCCACCCACGCGATGGCCACCCGCATGGTTGTCGAGGAAGGCCGCTACACCGGCGAGATCGCGTTCTACTGCTTCGGCGAGGGCAAGGTCGAAGCAATCCGCGCCCTGGCCGCACGCGAGGGCTACGCACTGGACCACTGCTACGCCTACTCGGACTCGATCACCGACGTCCCGATGCTCGAATCCGTGGGTCACCCCACCGCGGTCAATCCCGACCGGGGACTGCGCAAGGAGGCCGCCTCCCGCGGCTGGCCGGTGCTGACTTTCACCAGGCCGGTGTCGTTGCGCGACCGGCTGCCGGCGCCGTCCGGAGCCGCGGTGGCCACTACCGCGGCCGTTGGCATCAGCGCCCTTGCGGCGGGCGCACTGACATATTC
>NZ_JBSHHD010000093.1:0-1601 GCF_053618155.1 Agromyces sp. NPDC055658
CCTCAAGGGTGACGACGACGACGCGATCCTCAAGAACTACCAGGCCATCGAGCCCGACCTGCAGCAGGTCAACGGCGGCGACATCAAACTGGCCGGCCTCAACCCGCTGGCCAGTGAGCTGACCGGGACCATCGGCACCGACCAGAAACGCGCCGAACTCGCGATCGTGCCGCTGGTGGCGGTCGTGCTGTTCTTCGTGTTCGGCGGTGCGGTCGCCGCCGCCCTGCCCGCGATCATCGGTGGCCTGACCATCGGCGGTGCGTTGGGCATCCTGCGGTTCACCGCCGAGTTCGGGCCTGTGCACTTCTTCGCCCAGCCGGTCGTGACGATGATGGGTTTCGGTATCGCCATCGACTACGGCCTGTTCATCGTGAGCCGGTTCCGAGAGGAACTCGCCGAAGGCTATGACACCGAGGCCGCGGTACGAAGATCGGTGATGACCTCGGGCCGGACCGTGGCATTCTCCGCGGTGATCATCGTGGCGTCCTCGTTGCCGCTGCTGCTGATCCCACTCGGGTTCCTGAAGTCGATCACCTACGCGATCATCGCCTCGGTCATGTTGGCAGCCTTCCTGTCCATCACGGTGCTGCCCGCCGTCCTGGCCATCCTGGGACCCCGGGTCGACGCGCTCGGCGTGACCACACTGCTGAAGGTGCCGTTCCTGGCCAACTGGCCGTTCTCGCGGCGGATCATCGACTGGTTCGCCGAGAAGACCCAGAAGACCAAGACCCGCGAAGAAGTCGAGCAGGGCTTCTGGGGCCGGCTGGTCAACATCGTGATGAAGCGGCCCATCGCCTTCGCCACACCGATCCTGGTCATCATGACGCTGCTGGTCCTCCCGATCGGCTCGCTCACACTCGCAGGTATCAGCGAGAAGTACCTGCCGCCGGACAACGCCGTGCGCCAGTCCCAGGAGCAGTTCGACAAGCTCTTCCCCGGATTCCGCACCGAGCAGATCACCCTGGTGATGAAGCGCGAAGACGGTGAGCCGATCACCGACGCCCAGATCGCCGATATGCGCGCCAAGGCGCTGAACGTGAAGGGCTTCACCGATCCGGACAACAACCCGGATGCCATGTGGAAGGAGCGCGCGGCCACCGACAGCGGCTCCAAGGACAAGTCGGTCCGGGTGATCCAGAACGGCCTGGTCAACCGCGGCGACGCGGGGCAGAACATAGCGGACCTACGGGCCCTGCAGCCGCCGCACGGCATCGAGGTGTTCGTCGGCGGCACCCCGGCCCTGGAGCAGGACTCGATCCACAGCCTGTTCTCCAGGCTCCCGCTGATGGTGACGATCCTGGTCATCACCACCACGGTGCTGATGTTCCTGGCCTTCGGCTCGATCGTGCTGCCGGTCAAGGCCGCGCTGATGAGCGCCCTGACCCTCGGCTCGACGATGGGCATCCTGACCTGGATGTTCGTCGACGGCCACGGCTCAGGACTGCTGAACTACACACCACAGCCGCTGATGGCACCGATGATCGGTCTGATCATCGCGGTGATCTGGGGTCTGTCCACCGACTACGAGGTGTTCCTGGTCTCGCGCATGGTGGAGGCCCGAGAACGCGGGATGTCGACCGCCGAGGCCATCCGCATCGGTA
>NZ_JBSHHD010000094.1:0-1576 GCF_053618155.1 Agromyces sp. NPDC055658
TCTCATCGGCGCCGGCTTCGAAACCACCGTCAACCTCATCGGCAACGGGATCGTGCTGCTGCAGCAGCACCCCGATCAACTCGCCCTGCTGCGCGACAACCCGGACCTGTGGCCCGCCGCGGTCGAAGAGATCCTGCGCATCGAAAGCCCGGTGCAGATGACCGCGCGCACCGCGCAGTGCGACGTCGAGATGGCCGGGCGGCGGCTGCCGGCCGGAACCATGGTCGCGGTTCTGCTGGGTGGCGCCAACCGGGATCCGCGGGTGTTCACCGAGCCGACGCGCTTCGACATCACCCGCCCCAATGCCCGGGACCACCTGGCCTTCGCGTCGGGCATCCACGTCTGCCTGGGTGCGGCACTGGCCCGCATCGAAGGCGCCACCGCCCTGCGTGCGCTGTTCGAGGCCTACCCCGATCTGCGGCTGACCGAGACTCCCCGCCCGAGAGGGCTGGTCAATCTGCACGGATATGTGAAGCTGCCGGCCCTCCTCGGGACCAGGCGCACGGAGCCGGCCGGTCTGGTCTGCTGATCTGGGTACTCTCGGTGGGGACCTGCCAGATCTTGAACGCGAGGCCCACGCTCCCATGACGGATTCCCCACTCGACGGACTGATGGCGCGCGTCGGTGGCGTCAGCGGCATGGTCTATTCGGCGCTCCCGGTGACCGTGTATGCGACCGTCTCGGCGCTCTCGGGGCGGGTGCCCGCGATCATCTCCGCGCTGGCGATGGCGGCCGTCGTGCTCGGATGGCAGCTGCTGCGCCGCGAATCGGTTCGGCCCGCGGTGTGGGGATTCGTCGGGGTGGCGGGCTGTGGGCTGCTGGCCCTGGTGACCGGCCAGGCCAAGGACTTCTATCTCCCGGGGATCTGGATGTCCCTGGCTTCGGCCATCGTGATGACCGCCTCGATCTTCGTCAGGCGCCCGCTCGTCGGCGTCATCTGGGCCTGGGCCACCGGTCGCGACAGCACCTGGCGCCAGGTCCCCGGGGTGCGGCGGGTCTTCAACATCGTCACCGCCGTCCTGGCAGCCGTGTCCTGGTCGCGGTTCCTGGTGCAGAACTACCTCTACGACACGGGTCAGGACAGCTTGCTCGCGGTGGCGCGGCTGGCGATGGGCTGGCCGTTGTTCGTCGTCACCACCACGCTGGTCCTGCTCAGCGCCCGCTACGCGATCCGGGCGCTGGCACGCTCGGCGACCTGAGCGAAGCTCATCGTCAGCCGTTGCCGGCGATCAACCCGTATTCGGCCAGCAGCTCACCGACCTCGTTGTCGGTGACCTTGCCGATCACGCGCTTTCGGATGATCTCCGGGATGGGCAGCTCGACCTCCTTGCCGTCGCGCAGATGCACCGTTCCGGCGATCAGTTTGCGGACGTCGTAGGTGGAGTTGAACACCTCGGGCACCCCACGCTCGATCCCCAGCAGTTGATAGGCCGCCTCCATCCCGGTACGCACCGAGTACTCGGTGGTGAAGATGCAGTCGCGGGTGGTCTCGGCGAACTGACCGATGAACGCGAAGTTCACCGCGCCCTCCGGGACGACGGCGGGACGATCGCCCGCTTGCCGCGGCATGAAGAAC
>NZ_JBSHHD010000095.1:0-1571 GCF_053618155.1 Agromyces sp. NPDC055658
GTTACGCGTCGTGCAGTGGGCAACCGGTGGGGTCGGCGTGGCCGCGATCAAGGGTGTGCTCGAACACCCTGACCTGGAGCTGGTCGGCTGCTGGGTGCACTCGGACGCAAAGAACGGCAAAGACGTCGGCGAGATCATCGGCACCGACCCGCTCGGTGTCACCGCCACCAACAGCGCCGAGGAGATCCTGGCGCTGGACGCCGACGCGGTGATCTACTCCCCGCTCATCCCCAACCCCGACGAGGTCGCGGCGTTGCTGCGCTCGGGCAAGAACGTGATCACCCCCGTCGGCTGGTTGTACCCGAGCGAGAAGCAGGCCGCGCCGATGCGGGCCGCCGCGCTGGAAGGCAACGCCACGCTGCACGGCACCGGCATCGCGCCCGGCGGGATCAGCGAGAAGTTCCCGCTGGTGCTCTCCGCGATGGCCACCGGGGTGAACTTTGTTCGCGCCGAGGAATTTTCCGACCTGCGCACCTATGAGGCACCCGACGTAGTGCGTCATGTCATGGGATTCGGCGGCACCCCCGACACCGCGCTGAGCGGACCGATGCAGAAGATGCTCGACGGTGGCTTCATCCAGGCCGTCAAGATGGTCGTCGACCACGTCGGGTTCAAGATCGACCCGCGGATCCGCGCCACCCAGGAGATCGCCGTGGCCACCGCGCCCATCGACTCGCCGATCGGCGTGATCGAACCCGGCCAGGTCGCCGGCCGCAAGTTCCACTGGGAGGCCCTCGTCGACGGCGAACCCGTCGTGCGGGTCACGGTGAACTGGCTGATGGGCGAGGAAAACCTCGACCCCGCATGGACTTTCGGTCCCGCCGGGCAGCGTTACGAGATGGAGGTCCGCGGTAACCCGGACTTCACCGTCATCATCAAGGGCTTCCAGTCCGAGGCCGGTGAGGAGGGTCCGGAGTCCGGCGTCGTCGCCACCGCGGCGCACTGCGTCAACTCGGTCCCCGCGGTCTGCGCCGCGGCGCCCGGTGTGGTGACCTACCCCGACCTGCCGCTGATCAGCGGTAAGGCCGCTCCAAAACTTCGGTAAGGCTCAGGGCCGCACCAGGATCCGGATCGGATTGCCTTCCTGGCGTTCCAGTTTGTCGATGCCCAGCGCGATGTCCTCCAGGGACACGATCTCGCTGATCGAACGGGACAGGTCCAGCCTGCCCAGAGACACCAGCGTGGCCAAGGTGGAGATGTCGACGTTCTGGTAACCCAGGTGCCCCAGCACCTGCTTCTGGGTCAGGCCGAACATCGACGTCGGGCCGATCGTGGGTTCCTGGGCGCTCATCCCGACCGCGACCAACCGCCCGCCGACCGTCAGCTGACCCAGCGCCTGCTCGAACGTCGACTTGAGGCCCACCGCGTCGAACGCCACATCCAGCCCACGGCCCCCGGTGACCTCGGCGATCTTCTCGCCGAGCCGCTCGTCGCCGGCGTTGAACGCATAGTCGGCACCGAGTTCCAGGGCCCGCTCCAGCACCTCGGATTTGATGTCGATCGCCACCACCGGCACCGCGCCCACCAGCCGGGCCAGCTGGGCGATGTGGGTGCCGACCCCACCCAGGCCC
>NZ_JBSHHD010000096.1:0-938 GCF_053618155.1 Agromyces sp. NPDC055658
CTTCGCGACGGCGTCGGCGGGCGCGAACTCGGGCGGCAGATCCGTGGGCGCGGAGTTCTCCAGCAACTCACCGAGCTCCTCGCGGGCCCGTTGCAACCGGTCGATGGTCGCCGCGAGCTCGGCGTCCAGTTCCCGCAACGCCTGTTCCGGATGGTCGTCGGTGTCACCCAACGCGGCGATCTGCGGGAGCGAGAACCCCAGGTCGACAAGCCGTTTGATGCGGACCAGCCGGACCAGGTGCGCCACGCCGTACTGCTTGTACCCGTTTGACCGGCGATCGGGCTCCGGGAGCAGGCCGACGTGGTGGTAATGGCGGACGGCTCGCAGACTGGTGCCGGCCAGTTCGGCGACCTCCCGAGTACTCCACGCCACCTACCCATCATGCGCATGCCCAAGACTTGACTGTGCCGCTACGTCCGAGTGTGCGATGGAGGCATGCCAACACCTGAGTTGCTCTCCGTCGACGATCTGTTCGCGCCGCCCGCCCGGGCGCAGGCATCGATCTCGCCCGACGGCACCCGTATCGCCTACCTCGCACCGTGGCGGGGCCGACTCAACATCTGGATCCAGGACATGGACGACGTCGACGGCGAGCCGCGGCGCGTTACCGCCGACAGCACCCGCAGCATCCTGCACTACGAGTGGACGAAGGACTCCCGCTGGCTGCTCTACCTGCAGGACACCGGCGGCGACGAGAACTGGCACGTCTTCCGGTCCGACCCGCAGGACCCCGAGTCCGGTGCCGTCGATCTGACCCCCTTCCCGGGAGCGATGGCCGCCCACGAACTGCTCGGCGACCCGGCCAAGGCGATGGTGTACTCCAACAAGCGAACACCGACCCTGATGGACGCCTACGAGCTGGACATCGCCACCGGTGAACTCACCATGGTGGCGAAGAACCCCGGTAACGGATCAGGCTGGCGGGCCAGCAGCAACGG
>NZ_JBSHHD010000096.1:948-1546 GCF_053618155.1 Agromyces sp. NPDC055658
GAGCTGTTGCAGTGGGAGCCGCGGACGGAGACGCTGCGCTCCATCGTCACCTTCGACGGCCGTGACTACACGATGGGGCTGTACCCCATCACCGTCACCCCGGACGGCACCGGCATCTGGATCGGCTCCAACGACGGCACCGACAGGACCCGCATTGTGCGCGTCGACGTCGTCACCGGCGAGCAGACCCACGTCGACAGCCATCCGGTCTACGACGTGGACACCCGGGCCAGCGTGTTCACCACGCTGGCCGAGCCGCTTATCCTGGACCGGCGCACCGGCGATCTGCTCGGGGTGCGGTACCTGTTCGAACGTCAGGTGATTCAGCCGCTGGATCCGCACTTCGCCGCGGTGCTGGCGAACCTGGAGAAGCTGTCCGATGGCGACGTGAACGCCCTGAGCTCCGACCTGACCGGCCGACGCTGGGTGGTCAGCTTCACCCACGACCGCGAAGCGGGGATGACCTACCTCTACGACCACGACACCGGGGAGAGCCGGCTACTGTTCGGGTCGCATCCGCAGCTGGATCCCGGGGTACTGGCATCGATGGAACCGGTCACCATCCGTTCGCGCGACGGGCTGGATCTGCACGGGTATC
>NZ_JBSHHD010000097.1:0-1531 GCF_053618155.1 Agromyces sp. NPDC055658
CCCTGTGAGATCGCTGCCGACGAGCTACCGCAGGTCGGCGGCTAGACATCCGCGCCGAATCGGATTTCGATCCCTGCCAGTGGGACTTTCGGCGCCGGAGTGGACACCCGAGTGTTAGACCTTGTTGTGACGTGAAGCACAGTCACCGCGAGATTTCGGAGGTGGTTCTCGATGGCAATGGAATCCGAGTGCGAGGTGCGCGAGATCGAAGCCGAAGCGCCGCCGATGCGTTTCGCCCGTGGCTGGCACTGTCTCGGACTGACTCGCGACCTCGGTGACGGGGAACCGCACGCGATCAACGTCTTCGGCCAGAAGCTCGTCGTGTTCCGCAGCGGCGACGGCAAGATCAACGTGCTGGACGGATACTGCCGGCACATGGGTGGTGACCTGTCCCAAGGCCAGGTCAAGGGCAATGAGATCGCATGCCCCTTCCACGACTGGCGGTGGGGCGGCGACGGGCGCTGCAAGAACGTGCCGTACGGCAAGCGCGCCCCCCGCCTGGCCCGGACCGCCACCTGGACGACCCTTGAGCAGGACGGGATGCTGTTCGTCTGGAACGATCCCGAGGGCAAACCCCCGCCCGCCGATGCGACGATTCCGCGCATCGAAGGTGCCTCCAGCGACGAGTGGACCGATTGGCATTGGTACACAACGGTCGTCAACGCCAACTGCCGTGAGTTGGTGGACAACGTGGTGGACATGGCGCACTTCTTCTACGTGCACGGATCGATGCCCACCTACTTCAAGAACATCTTCGAGGGCCACATCGCCACCCAGTACATGAACGCCGATACCCGTGCCGACCGTGACGACGTGGGCGGCTCGACGATGCTGGGCACCACATCGGTGGCGTCGTACTACGGACCGGCCTTCATGATCGACGACCTGACCTACCACTATCCCGACGCCGACCACTACAGCGTGCTGATCAACTGCCACTATCCGATCGACGCGAATTCGTTTGTCCTGCAATACGGCATCATCGTCAAGAAGGCCGAGGGGCTGTCCGCCGAGCTGGCCATGCAGAACGCCGTGGCACTGGGCGACTGGGTCAAGATCGGCTTCGAACAGGACGTGGCGATCTGGAAAACCAAGGCACGCATCGACAACCCGTTGCTGTGCGAGGAAGACGGGCCGGTGTACCAGCTGCGCCGTTGGTACGAACAGTTCTACGTCGACGCTGACGATGTGGCCGCCGACATGGTCGACCGGTTCGAATACGAGGTCGACACCACGAGCGCTCAGCGCGCGTGGGCGCAGGAGATCGAAGACAACATCGCTGCCCGCGCCACCGCCCAACCCGTGCCATGACCGTCCGCCTCGACCCTCGTCTCGAAGAATTGCCGATGATGCCGGTGTCGTGCCGAAGCTGCGGCGCAGTTGTATTGGCCCGCAAGAGCAGTTGGCAGCAGACCAGCGTGCAATGGAACGCCGCAGCCTCCGGGCGGTGTCCTCAGCGTCGCGACGCCGACGCGCTGGCCGGTCACGGCAGCCGCGGACTGTTCCTCGGCTGCGATGCGATGGCTGCCTC
>NZ_JBSHHD010000098.1:0-803 GCF_053618155.1 Agromyces sp. NPDC055658
GGCCCGATCCCAACTTCGACATCGTCACGCCGTGAGGTGAACGGAACTTTACATATATAGACACCAGGTAAAAATTCCGAACTTGTATTGACAAGTTGAGGTGATGCGGACCACAGTATCCGCATGGGAAATCACCACAGCTACGACGTCGTCGTGGTCGGCGCAGGCATCGTCGGCCTGGCGCACGCCTATCACGCGCATCAGCGGGGACTGAGCGTCGCCGTTGTCGATCATGCCGACGGTGTCGTCGGCGCATCGGTCCAGAACTTCGGCCACGCCTGCATCACGGCGCAGTCCGGCGTCGCGCGGGACTACGCCCGCAACGGGCGCCGGCACTGGCTCGACCTGTCCCGCAAGGCTGGGTTCTGGTCGGCGGAGTCGGGCACCTTCTGCGTCGCGCGCCACGACGACGAACTGTCCGTGATGGGCGAGTTCGCCGCCGTGCGCGGGGACGACGAGGTGCGGCTGCTGAGCCGCGAGCAGATCCTCGAGCAGATCCCCGTGGTGGCGTCCGGGGTCACCGGCGGCATGTACCTGCCGAACGACCTGCAGGTCGATCCGCGCACGGCCGCGCCGTCTATCGCGCGGTGGCTCGCCAGTGAGGGCGTCGACTTCCATTGGCGTACCGCGGCTTCCGGCTTCGAGCCCGGGGTGGTACACACCTCGCGCGGACCGCTGCGTGCGGGTACGACATTCGTCACGGTCAACTACGACGTCGACCGGCTCTTCCCGGCGCTGGCCGAACGCGACGGCCTGCTGCGGTGCCGGCTGCACATGCTGCGGGCCCGGATGCCGCTGGCCTT
>NZ_JBSHHD010000098.1:813-1507 GCF_053618155.1 Agromyces sp. NPDC055658
CCGCTGTTCACCGGCTGGTCGCTGCTGAGGTATTCGGGATTCGAGGGGCTGCCGAGCACCGATGCGGTGGCCGACCGGTTGCGCGCAGAACACCCCGATTACGTCGCGATCGACCTGCACCAGATGTACACCCCGCAGCCCGACGGCTCACTGCTGATCGGCGATACCCACTACCGCGACGTCTCCGCGCCGCCGTTCCAGTCCGAAGAGGGCTTCGCCGTCCTCCTCGAGGAGGCCCGGAAACTGTTCGGGGTCAATGACATCGAGGTCACCGAGCGCTGGCAGGGCGTGTACACCTCTGCCCCCGGTCAGGAATTCCTGATCGAACAGCCCATCGAGGGCACCCACGTCGTCACCGTCACCACCGGTATCGGCATGACCACCAGCATGGGCCTCGCCCACGCCAGCGTCGGCAACGCGCTGGACCGACTCGTCGCCACCGTCTGAACGATCCAACTCGAAGGGACAAACCAATGGGAACCAAAGCAACTGATCCGATCAGCCTCGTCGTGTTCGACATGGCCGGAACCACCGTCGAGGACAGCGGGCTGGTTCAGCAGTCCTTCCTGGCCGCCGACAATCACGCGGGTCTGTCGAAGACCGAAGCCGATCGCGAGGAGATGCTGCGCTACGTCTCCGACACCATGGGGCAGTCCAAGATCGTGGTCTTCCGGCACCTGGCCAAGGGCAACGA
>NZ_JBSHHD010000099.1:0-1427 GCF_053618155.1 Agromyces sp. NPDC055658
CGGCCGGCCGTCGTATCCGCCGGAGACGATCGACTGGCTGCTCCCCGAGGGTGCCCAGGACGTGCTGGACCTTGGCGCAGGCACCGGCAAGCTGACCACCCGGCTCGTCGAACGCGGGCTGGATGTGATCGCCGTCGATCCCATCCCGGAAATGCTTGAGCTGCTGTCGAACTCACTGCCGGACACCCCGGCACTGCTGGGCACGGCCGAGGAGATCCCACTGGCCGACAACAGCGTCGACGCGGTGCTGGTGGCCCAGGCCTGGCACTGGTTCGACCCCGAGCGGGCCGTCAAGGAGGTCAGCCGGGTGCTGCGCCCCGGCGGCCGGCTGGGTCTGGTGTGGAACACGCGCGACGAAAGGCTGGGCTGGGTCAAGGATCTGGGCCGGATCATCGGCCCCGAACATGATCCGTTCAACAACGAGGTGACGCTGGCCGAGCCGTTCGGAGAGATCGAACGACATCAGGTGGAGTGGACGAGTTACCTGACACCCCAGGCCCTCATCGATCTGGTGGCCTCTCGCAGCTACTGCATCACCTCACCCGAGCAGGTGCGTACCCGGACGCTGGAACAGGTCCGCGAACTGCTGGCCACGCACCCGGCGCTGGCCAACTCGTCGGGGCTGGCGTTGCCCTACGTCACGGTGGGCATCCGGGCCACTCTGGCCTAGCCCGTCGGGCGGCCGAGGATGAACTCGCCGATGACGGCGGTGCCGGGGCCCAGCCTGGCGCCAGGACCCGGGGCGGCCGATGCCGTCGCCGCGTCGAGTTCGCCTCCGCACTGCGCACACACGGTCTTGGCCGTCGTGACGCGACCGCATTCGCTGTGGACGATCAGCGCCGGCGGTCCGTCCGCGTCAGCCAGCCATTTGTCCCCCCAGGCGAGCAGTGTCGCGATCACCGGGTACAGATCGCGTCCCTTGTCGGTGAGCAGGTACTCGTAACGCGGCGGCGCACTCTGGTACTGGCGTCGTTCCACCACGCCGTGGCGTTCGAGTTCGTCCAGACGAGCGGCCAGGATGTTCGACGCGATACCGAGATCGCGCCGGATGTCCTCGAACCGCGTCATCCCCGCGAACAGGTCGCGCAGGACCAGCGGCGTCCACCGCTGCCCCACCACCTCGACAGCCCGTGCGATCGAGCACGAGATGTCGCTGAAGGACTGTTTCGGCACCCCTCAACCGTAGTCCATTGCAATTCGCAATGAACTGCGGTTGAGTAGGTTGCAAATCGCAATCCAGATGAGGACAGGGCATGACAACGACTACCGATTCGGTCGCCGCGTTCTGCGACGCCACCCGCACCAACGACCTCGACTCGCTCGTCGCGACCCTCGCGCCCGACGCAGAGCTGGTCTCACCGCTCTCCGGCCGAATGGTGTTCCGGGGGCATGACGATCTTCGGCAGCTCCTCGGCACGGTGTACGGG
>NZ_JBSHHD010000100.1:0-1393 GCF_053618155.1 Agromyces sp. NPDC055658
GGTGTCGGCCGGCCGGGCGAGTTCGACCATCACCGCGAACCAGGCGATTCCCGGCACCGCCACCAGATAGATCTCGATGCGGCTGAGCACCTCCGAGCCGGTGACGAGCCGGACCGCGTCGAGCGCGACGACCACCGCGAAACTGGTCAGCCCGATCGCCGCGAGGACGAGGACGGGCTTACGCGGGTCGCGGGCGAGCAGGTAGAGACCCAGCCACCAGCTGAGCGTGAAGACCACTGCCGACAGCGCAGCCATAGGTTCAGTTTGGCACTACTTGCCGAATCTGCGATGCCGGGCCGTGTAATCGCGCAGTGCGCGCAGGAAGTCGACGCGGCGGAAGGCGGGCCAGTACGCCTCGGTGAACCACATCTCCGAATATGCGCTCTGCCACAACAGGAATCCGCTGAGCCGTTGCTCACCCGAGGTGCGGATGACGAGGTCCGGGTCGGGTTGGCCTGAGGTGTAGAGGTTCTCCGAGATCGCGTCGACGGTGACGGCTTCGACGAGTTGTTCGGCGGTGGCACCGTTGGCCAGTTCCTTCGACAACAGCGAGCGCACGGCGTCGACGATCTCCTGACGGCCGCCGTAGGCGACGGCGACGTTCACATGGAACTTCCCGCCCCTGCCGTTGGTCGATTCGACGGCCTCCCGCAGCCTGCGGGCCGGCTCCTCCCCCAACAACTCCAGGTCACCGACGGTGCGCACCGTCCAGGTGTTCGACGGGGCGCAGATCTCCTCGACCACGTCGGTGATGATCTCGAGCAGGGCCGACAGCTCTTCGGGGTCGCGTTGCAGGTTCTCCGTCGACAGCAGGTAGACCGTCGTCATCTCGATGCCCGCGGCCTGACACCAGCGCAGCATCTCGGCGATCTTGGCGGCACCCATCCGGTAGCCGATGCTGACGTCGTCGTAACCCGCGTCACGCGCCCAGCGGCGGTTGCCGTCGCACAGCACCGCGATGTGGCGGGGCAGTTCTGATCTGGACTGCGCCAGTTCCTGACGCAACCGCATCTCGTAGAGCCGATAGGCCGGTTCTTTGAGCCGCGGGGGAATGATGTCCACGAGAACCCAGACTACTGTGAGCGTCGGGGTACACCACGGTTCTCAATGGAGGTGACATGACTGCGCCGACGGGTAGCACCAAGCCCTACCGCTCAGCGGCCGCATTGAACCGGCCCGCGGAAGATCTGCCCGAGGCGGTCGCCGAGGGCGTCGCCCAGTTCCTGGGCAGGCCGCGCGCACGGGGCTGGATCCACGTGTATTCGGCGGTGATCGCATTCATCGCCGGTGCGGCACTGGTGTCGGTGTCGTGGTCGCTGGAGTCCACCCGGGCCGGGCTGGCCACGCTGCTCTATACGTTCACGATCGTGGCGATGTTCGCCGTCAGCGGCAC
>NZ_JBSHHD010000101.1:0-1386 GCF_053618155.1 Agromyces sp. NPDC055658
GTACGGCTGGATTGCCGCCGTTGGTGAAGGTTGAACGGCCTGCCGTGTTGCCGTTGTCGTATGCGCAGCAGCGGTTGTGGTTCCTCAGCCAGTTCGAGGGCGAGGCCGCGACCTACAACATGCCGACCGCGTTCCGGATCGGCGGCAGCCTGCATGCGGAAGCATTGGGCGCGGCACTGGCGGATGTGGTCGGCCGCCATGAGTCACTGCGCACGGTGTTTGCCGCGCATGATGGGCTTCCCCAGCAGGTGGTGCTGCCCCCTGATCGAGCAGATTTCGGGTGGCGGGTCGTCGATGCCAGTGACTGGTCACCTGATCGGCTGATCGAGGCCATCGGAGCGGCCGTGTGCTACAACTTCGATCTGGAAACCGAAATACCGCTACGTGCATGGCTTTTCCGTGTTGCGGAGGATGACCATGTGTTCGTGGCGGTGGTGCACCATATCGCCGGAGACGGCTCATCGGTTGGTCCGCTGGTCCGTGATCTGGGCGTTGCCTATGCGAGCCGGTGTGCAGGGCAGGCGCCGGATTGGGTGCCGCTGCCGGTGCAATATGTGGATTACACGTTATGGCAGCGCGAGTATTTGGGTGATCTGGCCGACCCCGGCAGTCGCATCGCCGAGCAGGTGGCGTACTGGGAGAACGCGTTGGCCGGCATGCCGGAACGGTTGGTGTTGCCCACCGATCGGCCATACCCGGTGGTGGCGGACTACCGGGGCGCCAGTGTGACGGTGGATTGGCCGGCACAGTTGCAGCAGCTGGTGGCGCGGGTGGCCCGCGAGCACAACGCGACCAGCTTCATGGTGATCCAAGCCGCACTGGCTGTGCTGCTGGCCAAGACCAGCGCCAGTTCCGATGTGGCGATGGGGATCGCGACCGCCGGTCGCAATGATCCAGCCCTGGATGCGCTGGTGGGTTGCTTCGTCAACACCTTGGTGCTCCGGGTCGATGCGAGCGGCGAACTCACCGTTGCTGACCTGTTGGCCCAGGTGCGCCAGCGCAGCCTGGCGGCCTACGACAATCAGGATGTGCCGTTCGAGGTGCTGGTCGAACGGCTCAACCCCGTCCGCTCCCTGACACATCACCCCCTGGTTCAGGTGTTGTTGGCCTGGCAGAACTTCGCCGGTGGGTCCGCGACCGGGGCGACGTTGGGCGACGTGCAGGCCACGCCACTGACAGCGGAAACCCACACCGCCCGAATGGATTTGACGTTCACCCTGTCCGAGCGCTTTTCCGAAGAAGGGCAGCCCGCCGGGATCGCCGGATCGGCGGAGTTCCGCACCGACGTATATGACGCCGCCAGCATCGAAACACTGATCGAGCGGTGGCAGCGGGTTCTGGTGGCGCTGACCTCTGACTCGACCCGGCCGTTGTCGTCGGTGGATC
>NZ_JBSHHD010000102.1:0-1383 GCF_053618155.1 Agromyces sp. NPDC055658
CTACCTGGGCGCGCGAACCCGGGACGGTTCCTACAACGACCTGAGTGACCCCAGGATGGGTGCGGTGGGGTGCCGCTTCGGCCGCAACGTCCCACCCGAACACTCGTATCCGGAATCCGCCCAGCGGCTGCTCGATCCCAACCCGCGACTGGTCAGCCGCGCACTGCTGACCCGGGACAGCTTCCAGCCCGCGACGACGCTCAATCTCCTGGCCGCGGCGTGGATTCAGTTCGAGGTGCACGACTGGTTCGCCCACGGCTCGGTCCCCACCCAACCCTGGGTCGTGCCGCTGCGCGACGACGATCCGTGGCCCGAACGGCCGATGCGGGTCGAGCGCACCCCGCCTGATCCCCACCCGAGCCCGGCCGGGCCGCCCACCTTCGTCACACAGGAATCGCACTGGTGGGACGCCTCCCAGATCTACGGGACCACACCGGCATTCGCCAGCGCCCTGCGCGCACCCGAGCACGGCAAGCTGCGAATCGACGACTCGGGCCTGCCGCCACCCGAGGTCGAGGCGACCGCGGACCTGACCGGCACCGCGGGAAACTTCTGGGTGGGCCTGGCCCTGCTGCACTCACTGTTCATGCGTGAGCACAACGCCATCTGCGACCACCTGGCCCGGGCGTACCCCTACCTGACCGGCCAGCAGCTCTACGACAAGGCACGCCTGGTCAATTCCGCATTGATGGCCAAGATCCACACCGTCGACTGGACTCCGGCGATCATCGCGCATCCGACAACGGTGACGGCCATGCGTGTCAACTGGTTCGGGCTACTCGGCGAGCGGTCGGGCCCCCGGTTCCGGCGAGGCTTCGGACGCATCAGCACCAGTCCGCTGCTGCACGGCATCCCCGGCTCGCCCACCACACATCACGGCGTGCCGTACTCGTTGACCGAGGAGTTCGTCGCGGTGTACCGGATGCACCCGCTGATCCCCGACGAGTTCACATTCCGCTCGCTGGCCGACGACAGCGTCACCGCACAGCACGAGCTACCCGAGCTGTCGGTGCTCAATGTGCGTGCCCGGCTGGCCGAAAGCCCCATGGCGGACCTGTTGTACTCCTTCGGTCGCGCCCATCCCGGCGCGTTGTCGCTGCACAACTTCCCCCGGCACCTGCAGCACATGCATCGCGTCGACGGCGCGCTGATGGATCTGGCCACCATCGACCTGATCCGGTGCCGAGAACGGGGCGTACCGCGCTACAACGAGTTCCGGGAGCTGTTCCGGCTCAAGCGGGTCAAGACGTTCGAGGAGCTGACCGGTGAGACTGCGCTGGCGGCCGAGCTGCGCGAGGTCTACGACGACGACGTCGACCTCGTCGACCTGGTGATCGGCCTGTACGCCGAGCCCAAACCACCCGGATTCGGCTTCAGCGACAC
>NZ_JBSHHD010000103.1:0-1370 GCF_053618155.1 Agromyces sp. NPDC055658
CCCTCGGACACTACCGCCAGCACCGGAACCTGCGGATCCACCGTGGCCAGGGGCCCGTGCAACAGGTCGGCACCGGAGAACGCCTGTGCCGAAAGATACGACGTCTCCATCAGCTTGAGCGCGGCCTCGCGGGCGGTGGGGTAGGAATAGCCCCGGCCGGTGCAGATCAGTCGTTGCGCGAACCGGTAACGCTGGGCGATGTCACGCACCAGGTCGCCGCAACCGAGCACCTGCTCACCCAGATCGGGCAGTGCGTCGGCACCATGTCCGTCACCACCGTCGACGAGATCCAGCAGCAGATTCAGCGTCAGCAGTTCGGCGGTGTAGGACTTGGTGGCGGCCACCGACCGTTCAGCCCCGGCCATTACGTCGATATGGATCTCGGCGGCCGCAGCCAGATCCGACGTCGCATTGTTGGTGAGGGCCACCGTCAGTGCGCCCCGGGCCCGGGAGACCTCCACAGAGCGCACCAGGTCCGGAGAACCACCCGACTGACTCACCGCGATGTAGAGCACTCCACGCAGGTCTGGCTGGGCACCGTAGACAGTCATGGTCGACGGCGACACCAGGCCGGCGGGCAGGCCGAGTTTGATCTCAACGAGATATTTCGCGTAGAGGGCCGCGTGGTCGCTGGTGCCGCGTGCTACGAGCAACACGAATCGTGGTGCGGCCTTGGCGATCCGGGCTGCCGCGGCGCTGAGTTGAGCACCGCCCGCGAGCACGCACCGCCACACCTGTGGTTGTTCGTCGATCTCGCCGGCCATCAGCCGCCCGGGTGTGTTGCTGATCTCGGTACCCGTCATGTCGGCTCATTTTCGGGATCGGCTTGCCGCAGAAGTCGTTGCGCGATCTCCACGGCGCCGCGCACCGGGTCCACCGCCAGTACCCGCATCTCGGTGAACCGCTGCACGGCGAGACGCCGGCGTACCGCTTTCTGCAAGGCCGGCTGGTGTACCGCCAAGCCTCCCGCAAGCACTACAGGACCAGTGGAGCCCAAGCGGTCGGCCACCGAGATCGCCAAGCCTGCCAGTGCGGCGGCGGCGTCCTCGACGATCTGCATGCTGACCGGATCGCCGGCGCTGGCCAGTTCGAACACCACCCGGGCGTGGCCGGCCCAGTACCGCCGGTCGGGCTGGGCGTAGAAGTGGTCGAGCAGCTGTTCGGGGAACTGCAGGCCACAATTGGCGGCCAGTTGCAGGCCGAGCTGATCCGCGGGTTGGCCGTGGTCGACGCGGGCCAGGCTGCGTCGCACTGCTTCCCGGGCAATCCCGTAGCCGCTGCCCTCGTCTCCGAGCAGGTAACCCCAGCCGCCTGCGCGTGTCTCCCGACGGCCGCGGCGGCCCCAGGCCACCGATCCGGTACCCGAGATG
>NZ_JBSHHD010000104.1:0-1355 GCF_053618155.1 Agromyces sp. NPDC055658
GGCTCGGCGAGCTGGTGCGCCAGGTCGATTCCAGCCTGCTCGACGAGTGGGAGCAGCTGACGAGCCCGGACCAGCCTCACGATGTTCCGGTTGCGGTACCGGCCCGGCCACGCCCGCGGACCGGCAACGAGCGGGCGTTCACCGCGATGGTCCGCAACGCGCTGTTCCGCCGGGTCGAGTTGTTCGCCCGGGCCCGCTGGGACGAGCTCGGGGCGCTCGACGCCGCGTCCGGCTGGACGGCCGAGCGCTGGGCCGACGCGGGCGAGGCGTACTTCGACGAGCACTCCGAGGTGGGTACCGGAGCCAACGCCCGTGGCCCGGCGTTGCTGATCTTCGACCGGCAGCCGCAGGTGTGGCGAATCCGACAGATCCTCGAAGATCCTGCCGGAGATCACGATTGGGGCTTCGACGTGGAAGTCGACCTGGCTGCCAGCGATGAAGAGGGTGCCGCGGTGCTGCGTATCGTGGACGTGGGCCGGATGGGGTGAGCGGTTGCTGACCTCAATTTTATCGCGTACCCGGGGCCTTGCGGCAAGGCCCCGGTGATGGCGCACAATCGCTGGCCGAACCAAACCACGGATAAGCGAGGTAACTGTGGGGAACGTGCCAACTGACGAGCACGACATCGAAGTCCAGACCGAACAGACCTATGTCGACGGGCTGTACTCCCGCTTGGACGCCGAGCGCATCCGGGTACGTGACCGCTACCGCACCGCGCTGCGCGAGCACGGCGGTTCCGCGGTGGAGCGCGACGCCGAGGTGCGGGCGCTGGCCAAGGAAGCCAACCGGCTCGACGTTGCCGACAATGGCCTGTGCTTCGGTCGGCTGGAAACCCTTGCCGGAGAACATCTCTACGTCGGTCGCCTGGGCCTCTTCGACCGCGAGGATGACTACGAACCGTTGCTGCTGGACTGGCGGGCACCGCTGGCCCGGCCGTTCTACACCGCGACGGGGGCCAACCCGGAGAACATGCGCCGGCGCCGCCAGTTCCGCACGCTGGGGCGTCGCGTGCTCGACTTCACCGACGAGGTGCTGGGCCGGCCCGCCGAGGGTGACGAAGGTGACGCCGCACTGCTGGCCGCGGTGAACGCCCCGCGCGGTGAGGGCATGCGCGACATCGTCGCGACGATCCAGGCCGAGCAGGACGAGGTCATCCGCAACGAGCACACCGGGGTGCTCGTGGTCGAGGGCGGCCCGGGCACCGGCAAGACCGTGGTGGCACTGCACCGCGTGGCCTATCTGCTCTACACCCACCGCGAGCGGATCGAACGTCACGGCGTTCTGGTCGTCGGGCCCAATGAGGCGTTCCTGGACCACATCGGCCGGGTGCTGCCCTCGCTGGGTGAGTCCGATGC
>NZ_JBSHHD010000105.1:0-1342 GCF_053618155.1 Agromyces sp. NPDC055658
GTACGGCCACCGCCCCGATCCGCGACACCGCGAGCCACCAGGTCACCCACTCGGCGCCGTTGGGGAAGAACAGGCCGACGCGACTGCCCTTGCCGATCCCTTGGTGCAGTAGCCACCGCGCCAGCCGTGCGGACCGCCGGTCGGCGTCGAGGTAGGTCAGCCGTTCGGTGGGGGTGACCAGGTAGACCGACTCACCGAACTCGGAGACACTGTGCCGCAGCAGAGCGGGGACGGTCAGCGGGGATTGCGTCACCCACCCATCTTCTCCAATGAGTGCCGCGGGTCTGTCCGCGGTGGGTCAGTTGCCTCCACAGGCGGCGCAGCCATCACGCGGCGGGCGTGGATCGTGGGGGTCGTCGGGGTTCGGCTCACCGAACCACCGCGACGGCTCATGCTCGCCGTAGGTGTCGTGCCAGGACCACCACTCGTAGGGCTTGGTCTGCGGGTAGCCCGGCGGTGAGTCCTCCCAGCTCTCCTGGCGGCCGAGCGCGGTCATGTCCAGGAGGTTCCAGGTGTTGACGAACGCCTCGTCGCCCCGGTCGTTGATGAAGTAGGTGCGGAAGACCTGGTCACCGTCACGAATGAACGCATTGGTGCCATGCCATTGATCGACGCCGAAGTCCACGTCGAACTCTGCGCCGTCGCGGGGAACCATGGTGTACCAGGGGTGGCTCCAGCCCATACGTGCCTTGATCCGGGCGATGTCGGCCTGCGACCCGCGGGACGCGTAGACGAATGTGGTGTCGCGGGCATTGAGATGGGCCAGGTTGCCGATGTGGTCGGCCATCAACGAACAGCCGACACAACCGTGCTCCGGCCAGTCGTCCACACCGGGATCCAGGAAGGCGCGGTACACGATCAGCTGCCGACGCCCGGCGAAAAGGTCGAGCAGGGTGGCGCGGCCGTCGGGGCCTTCGAACTCGTAGTCCTTGTGCACCGGTGTCCACGGCATGCGCCGGCGCAGCGCCGCGAGCCGGTCGCGTGCCCGGGTGAATTCTTTTTCCTTGACCAGCATTTCGTCGAGCGCGGCCTGCCATTCCGCTGCCGGCACGATCGGTGGATTCTTCACGGTGACTCCCGTCGTCGGTCCCTTGCGGTGCTCATCCAACATTCAACAAATCAGTTGAATAACTTCCTCGAGGGAACCACGACCCGCGGCTATAGTCAACAAGGTGGTTGAAGATCAAGTTCTGGACCGCGCATATTCGGCCCTGGCCGATCCGACCCGGCGGCGGCTGCTGGAGGCTCTGCGGGAAGGCGACGCCCGCATCAGCGACCTGGCCGCCCCGTTGCCCATGACCTTCGCCGGCGTCTCGCGCCATATCGGCGTTCTCGAAGCCGC
>NZ_JBSHHD010000106.1:0-1322 GCF_053618155.1 Agromyces sp. NPDC055658
GAGCCGAGCAGTCCTCTGCGGGACCCTGCGACGAGTGTGCAGCTTCTGGTGATGAAAGGCTGAAATCGCCGCAAGAAGCTACACATTCGTCGCAGTGCCGGCTCATGACATCACCGACCAGAAGGCGCGCTGTCGTCGAGACTGATCCCGTACCGTCGATCGGGTGACCGTGTCGCGATTGCGTCTTACCCGGCTGTGCGCCGTGGGAACGGTCCTGTTCACGATCGGCCCGACGACGTCATGCGGACAGCCGGCGCCTCCACCGGCGGCCACCAGCACGCCGACCACGACCGCACCATCACCCACTGTCCCGGTTCCCACTCTCGCCGCCGTCGTACCTACCGGTGACTTCACCCCGGTCTCACAACTGGTCAACGACAACATCGCGGCCCATCGCCTGCCCGGCGCCGTGGTCCAGGTCGGGCACGGGGGCAACGTCGTCTTCCGCCAGGCATACGGTTCGCGCAAGCTCGACGGCGAACCGGGACTGGACGGAGTGCCTGCCCCCGCCGAACCGATGACAGAGGACACGATCTTCGACCTGGCCTCGTTGTCGAAGAGCATCGCGACGACGACGGCCTTCATGCAGCTCTACGAACAGGGCAAGGTCAACTTCGACGACCAGGTGCAGACCTACCTGCCCGACTTCAACCCCGCCAACGACCCACGCCGCGCACAGGTGACCCTTCGCATGCTGCTCACCCATACGTCGGGCATCGCGGGCGACCTGAGCCTGGACGGACCGTGGGGGCTCGACAAGGCCGACAAGGCCGAAGGCATCCACCGCGCGCTCGGCGCGTGGGTGGTGTACGAACCCGGGGAGCGCTTTCACTACTCCGACATCAACTTCATTCTGGTCGGCACGATCATCGAACGGATCACCGGCCGGCCCCTGGATGGATACGTGCAAGACAATGTCTTCGCACCGCTCGGGTTATCCGATACCCACTACCTTCCGGCCACCAAAGCCTGCGGCCCGCACGAGGTCCGGGGAACAGCAATCGCCTTCGACCCGAGCGCACCCAAAGTGAACGACTGCCCGGCAGGTACCTGGAGCATTGCACCGACGGCGCTCGATGAAGACACTCCGGGCATCAACCCGGACTTCGGCCGCCCGTTGCGCGGTACCGTGCATGACCCGACCGCACGCCGCATGGGTGGTGTGGCCGGGAGTGCCGGGGTGTTCTCGACCGTGAACGATGTCGGCCGGTTCGCGCAGGCTCTGCTCGATCGTCTCGCCGGCCGCCCGAGCACGTTTCCGCTGAAGCAGTCAACCGTGGAGTTGATGACGACTCCGCAGCAGCCCGGGCACACCCCTGAAC
>NZ_JBSHHD010000107.1:0-1315 GCF_053618155.1 Agromyces sp. NPDC055658
GTCGAGCAGCAGGGCGGTCATTCGCCACACCAGACGCTGCTGGCGCTCTGACAGGGCGGTGCCTGTGCCGGTTCTGCGGCCGATGGTGAGTAGTTTCATGTGGTCGGCAGCAACCCGTCTGTGCTCCGGCCGTCCCAGTTGAGCAGGTTTACCCGGGTCGGATCACCCTGCGGAACAGCGTCGTTGGTGTTGGTCAGGTGGAACTTGTCCACCATGGTGTCGAACGCGAAGCCGGCATCGCAGTCGCCGTTGGCGATCGCCAGCGCCGAGGAGTCGTGGCCACCGGCGAAGATCGGGGACATCGCCGCGGAGAGGTCGCCTTCGGAGCCGGACTTGATCACGCCGGCTTCGATCAGCCCGGCGGTCGGATAAAGGAATCCCGACGTCGAGCTCGGGTCCACGAAGCAGACCTTCTTTCCGGCAAAGTCTTTGAGGCCGTTGATGTTCGCCTCGTCATTACGGGTCAGACCGTAGGACTGGTAGCCGGGCTTGGCGCCTTGATCCTGGATCACCGCACCGACCGGGGTGATCTTGGCTCCGTTGACGCCGGCGACCACGTAGGCGAACGGGCCGAAGAAGGCGAGGTCGACGTTGTTGGCAATGATGCCCTCGACCACCCCCGCGTAGTCGGAGGCCTGTACGAACTCCACCTTGGCGCCGGTCTCTTTCTCCAGCAGCTTGATCAGCGGCTGATAGCTGGCCTTGAGGTCAGTGGAGTTCTCGGCCGGAATCGCGGCCAGGGTGAGGGTCTGCGGGAAGCCCTGGGCGGTCTTGGCGTCGGACTTGGAATCGGAGCCGGAACAGCCGGACAACGCGAGCGCGGTACAGGCGGCTGCCACGGCAGCGATGCGAGCAGAGGAACGCGGGGTGCGGAACTTCATGGCGCGCGGGACCTTTCGGGGCGGGGTCGGTTGACGGGCAGTGCGCCGACGGAGGCGTGCCACTGCCATGCCCCACACCCTGTGCGTTGGTCTATACCAGCGGGTGCATCCAAGTTGGCGAGGAGGTTAACAACACGGCAAGTCTTGGTCTATACCAAGACTTGGTACTGTGAGCGGGTGTCCGCGAGTGCAGAACCCAGGGTTCTCAAGCACCAGGTTGTCCGCGCACAGCTGGAGCGGCTGCTCGACGACCTGGAGGTCGGAGACCCTTTCCCCGCCGAGCGGGAGATTGCCGAGCGATTCGACGTCGCCCGTGAGACGGTCCGGCAGGCGTTGCGAGAGTTGTTGTTGGCCGGACGTATTGAACGCCGGGGCCGTACCACCATCGTCGCGCGGCCCAAGATCCTGCAGCCCTTGTCCATGGGGTCCTACAC
>NZ_JBSHHD010000108.1:0-1310 GCF_053618155.1 Agromyces sp. NPDC055658
GCCCTGCAGGCCGTGGTGCGCAATCCGCTGGCCGATCCCATGCTGCTGGGTGTCTCGTCGGGAGCGTCGGTCGGTGCCGTGCTGATCCTGGTGTTCGGTGCCGGTGCGCTGCAGGTGTTCACCGTGCCGCTGGCGGCCTTCCTCGGAGCCTTTCTCGCGCTCGTCGCGGTGTACTTCCTGGCCCGCTCGGGCGGGCGGATGACGACCGCGCGGCTGATCCTGGCCGGCGTGGCGGTGGCCGAAGTGCTTTCCGCGGTGGCCAGTCTGCTGATCGTCACCTCGGACGATCCGCACAAGACCCAGGCGGCCGTGCGGTGGATGCTGGGCGGCCTGGGCGGTGCCACCTGGCGCATGGTGTGGGTACCCGCGGTGGCGGTCCTCGTCGGTGTGATCGTGCTGCTGGCCTTCACCCGATCGCTGAACCTGCTCTATACCGGTGAGGAGGCGGCTGCCTCGCTCGGTCTGGACGTACACCGGTTCCGGGCGGCAATGTTCGTCGTCGTGGCGCTCATGGTCGGGGCGATGGTCGCGGTCAGTGGCACGATCGGGTTCGTCGGGCTGATCATGCCGCATGTGGTGCGCCTGCTGGTCGGTGCCGATCACCGTAGAGCGCTGCCTGCCGCCGCGTTGTTGGGCGCGGCGTTCCTGGTGCTGTGCGACATCGTGGCCCGCACCGTGGCCGCGCCGGAGGAACTGCCGGTGGGCATTCTGACCGCGCTCGCCGGCGGGCCGTTCTTCCTGTGGCTGATGCGGCGGAAGGCCGTGACGTGACGGCGGCAGTGACCTTCGAGGCGGTCTCGGTGACGGTGCGCGGTACACCGTTGATCGCCGACGTGTCGTTGTCGGTCGCCCCGGGTGAGATGCTGGCCGTCGTGGGTCCCAACGGCGCGGGCAAGACCACACTGCTGCGCACCTTGTACCGGGCGCAGCGACCGAGCGCCGGTCGGGTGCTGGTAGACGGCACCGACGTGTGGAAGCTGCCGGGCAAGCGGGCCGCACGCCAGGTCGCGGCGGTATTGCAGGAAGCCGCAGGCGATTTCGAGCTCACCGTGTTCGACATGGTGGCCATGGGCCGCACACCGTACAAGCGATCCTTCGAGGCCGACAACGCCGAGGACCGCGAAATCATCGGCGCGGCTTTGACGGCGCTGGACATCGCGGAACTGAGCGGGGCCGGTTACGGCCGGCTGTCGGGCGGACAGAAGCAGCGCGTGCTGATCGCCCGGGCGCTGGCCCAGCGCACCGATGTGATCGTGCTCGACGAGCCCACCAACCACCTCGACCTGCGCCATCAACACGAGGCCCTGCAC
>NZ_JBSHHD010000109.1:0-1308 GCF_053618155.1 Agromyces sp. NPDC055658
GGTGCGCACCCGCATGAGCGCCCACGTCAAGGAAGCCCCGCTGACCGTCGACAAGGAATACGTGGCCAACCTGGCCGTCACCGCGTCGGCCAAGGGCAAGGATCTGGTCTGGGCGCCTGGCGCGTTCCGCTACGTGATGATGGTTCTGCGGCACATCCCGCGGCCCATCTTCCGCAAGCTTCCCATCTGATGCAGGCCGGACTGGCCGGTCCGGCCAGGGTGACCGGACACATGGTGATCGCCCTCATGCTCGCCTCGGCGGTGGCCGGGGTGTCGATCGCCGCGATCGCCCAGGTCCAATGGCCGGCCTACAACACGTCCAACCAACTGCACGCGCTCACCACTGTGGGCCAGGTCGGCGCGCTCGCCGGAATCTTCGCCGCCGGACTGATCTGGCGGAAAGGCCGGCGCACCCTGGCCCGGCTGGCCGCGCTGATCTTCCTGTCCGCGTTCTCGGTGGTCACCCTGGCGATGCCGCTGGGCGCCACCAAGCTGTACCTGTTCGGGGTCTCGGTCGACCAGCAGTTCCGCACCGAGTACCTGACCCGGCTGGCCGATGCCCCCGGCCTGCACGACATGACCTACTTCGGGCTTCCGCCGTACTACCCGGCCGGCTGGTTCTGGATGGGCGGGCGCATCGCCGCGGCCACCGGCACCCCGGCCTGGGAGATGTTCAAGCCCTGGTCGATCGTCTCGATCACCATCGCCGTGGCACTCGCTTTCGTGTTGTGGGCAACCATGATTCGCTTCGAATGCGCGCTGATCGTGACCACCGCGAGCACCGCCGCCATGCTGGCCTACTCCTCCACCGAGCCCTACGCCGCGATCATCACCGTGCTGTTGCCGCCGGTGTTCGTGCTGGCCTGGTCGGGGTTGAGAGGTAAGACCCGCAACGGGGGTTGGGCCGCTGTCATCGGCGTCGGGATCTTCCTCGGCTTCGCCGCCCTTTTCTACACCCTGCTGCTGGCCTACTGCGCGTTCACGCTGGCCTTGATGGCGCTGGTGCTGGCGATCGCCCGACGCCGGATCGACCCCCTGCTGCGTCTGCTGGTCATCGCCCTGATCTCCGGGGCGATCGCCCTGATCACCTGGGGCCCGTACCTGCTGGCCTCGCTTCGCGGAACACCCGCCGAAAAGGGCACCGCCCAGCACTATCTGCCCGACGCCGGCGCCCAGCTGACCTTTCCGATGCTGAGCTTCACGCTGCTCGGTGCGCTGTGCATGCTCGGCACGCTGTGGCTCGTGGTCCGCGCGCGCACCTCGACGCGGGCCGGGGCGCTGGCCATCGCGGTGCTCGCCGTCTACGCC
>NZ_JBSHHD010000110.1:0-1300 GCF_053618155.1 Agromyces sp. NPDC055658
CCCTGAAGGCGCCCAATGCAGCCTTTCTCGACTATCTCGCGTGCGCATACGGGCCCAGGATGATGAGTCCTCAGGGCCTCCAACAGAACGCGGGCCCCGATCACGCACAGAGCTACCTGACCAACCACGATCTGGGGACCGGCCCGTACACGCTCACCGCGGCCGAGGTCGGATCGCGCTACGCGCTGGCGTCGTTCCCGGAGTACTGGGGCGCCAAGCCGTACTTCGAGAAGGTCGAGATGCCGGTGATCACCGACGTTTCGGCGCAACAGCTCCAGTTCAACAACGGGCAGCTTGCCGCGATCCTGCATGACCTGCCCTCGTCAGCAGTCCAGTCCTATTTGGACAACAAGGCATTCGCGAACTTCTCGCTGCCGACCATGATGTCCAACTACCTGTACGTGAACCCGCACAAGGGCATGATGACCGATGCCAAGAACCGCACCGCGGTGCTACAGGCGATCAACGTCGACGAGCTGGTCAAGCAGACGTACTTCGGGCGCGGCGATGTGGCCAGACAGATCTATCCGCCCAACATGATGGCCTCGGACTTCGCCAATCAGGGTGTGGCTCATGATCCGTCGGTGCTCAGCGGCATCGCAGGGGGACTGCCCGCCGACCAGAAAGCCATCACGATCGGCTACGACTCGAGTAATCCCGACAATCAGCTGGTCAGCAATCTGCTTCAGACACAGCTTGCCGCTGCGGGACTGACCGCCAAGGTTCAGGCCTACCCGACGTCAGAAATCTACGGCTGGGTCGGTACCGACGGTCAGTCGGCTCCGGAGATCTTCACCGCCCTGGCCTGGCCGGACGCACCGTCGCCGTACACCTGGGGGCACATCTCGTGGGATCCCGACGGCGGGCTGAACTACCTGGGCTGTTCGGCACCGCCGGTCACCGACGCGTTGGCCAGTGGCTTGCCCACCGGTGACTCCGCGGTGTTCTCGCGGGCCGGGCTGGAAGCGGTGAAGACCGGCTGCTGGCTCAACATCGCCGACGTCAACGACTTCATGGTGGCCCAGCCCTGGCTCAAAGGCGTCGAACAGTCCCACGTGGTGACCAATCCCAACTCCCTGCGGCTCGCCGCGCTGTCGGTGGGCTGATGGCGACGCTGGTCCGCAAGAGCGGAGTCCGCCACATCATCCTGCTCACCCTGGGTTGGGAGGAACTGCCGAAATCGGTGTCGGTGTACGGGGCGCCGGCCGCGGAGCGCATGCGCGAACCCGTTCCGGGCGTGTTGCTCCAGACCGACGGGGGCTGGGTGCTCCTCGACACGGGATTCAACACCGCACTGGTG
>NZ_JBSHHD010000111.1:0-1298 GCF_053618155.1 Agromyces sp. NPDC055658
TTGCCGCTGTGTTCGCCTCTTTGCCGCTGTGTTCGCCTCTGGCAACCATCAACGCCGCGGATCACTGACTGATAGTGACTGCAATCCGCCGCGCTGAGTGCTGGTTCGACTGGTCTGCAGCAGGATTCGCTACTCCTGCACGATCACCGGATCGCCGATGTTGACCGTGTTGAAGTACCACTCGGCGGCCGCCGGGACCAGGCTGATGCAGCCGTGGCTGGTGTTGTCCAGTCCCATCGACGGGACAGCCCACGGCGCCGAATGCACGAACAGTCCGCGGTGGGTGAAGCGAACCGCATAGTCCACATCGAGGAGATAGCCGTCAGGGGCGTCGACGGGAATGCCGACGCTGCTCGAATCCATCTTCACCGTGCGGTCTTTCCCCAGCACGGTGTAGGTACCGACCGGGGTCGGGTATTCCGGACGCCCCATGGAGGCCAGCAGCACACCCGGTTCGCCGGCGTGCGGCAGATGATGCGGCGCCGGCAGAGCGATCGGTGGGTCTTCACCCAACCCGTCGATGGTCACGGTGAAGGTGTGGTCGGATATGTCGGCGACACCGATAACGGCTGGGCCGGTTTGGAATTCCGTCCGCAAACCGCCGACCGACAGCATCATCGTGCTGTGCGCCGGCCAGAACTGGGCGGGAGTCCAGGACACGGTGTTTGCGTCCAGCCACTCGTAGGTACCCGTGCGCGCCGGCGTCGACTTCATCCCGAGGGCACGTTCGACGACAGACCGGTTCGAGACCGGATTCTTGAACGTCACCACCACCGGATGGCCCACACCGACGACGGCGCCTTCGGCGGGCGCGATCGATTCGATCGTCGACGTCAACGGCATGCTTACCGCCGCCGTGTCGACGCTATTCGCACCGCCGGAGAAGAAGGTCATGGCAACCACGACCACTACGAGAACACCCTGAACAACCGCGCGCATCAATTCGATCCCTCTGCGATGCCCCCATGATCTTGAACGATGTCATGGTATTGGTCCGCAGCGGCCCGAATGTGTAGTCACACGTAGACAATTCGGTCAAGCGTTCGTCACGTTTCGGCCACGGCGCCTGGCCGTCGCACGTTCTGAACGCTCCGGTCTCCCGAAGCGTCAGTCCGCGACGGCCTCGCCGCGGGCGGCATTCAGCTTGAGGACCCGAGCGCACGAGAGCGGGGTCACCAGAGCGTTGGTCCGCAGGCTCGACTGAGGTGGCCGCTGGGATTCGAGCGCATCGTCGTCTTCCTCAAGCCGATAGGACGACGGATGCCTGCGCTTGGCCGCGGCCAGCTCACGTGAGTACC
>NZ_JBSHHD010000112.1:0-1279 GCF_053618155.1 Agromyces sp. NPDC055658
GTGCAGATCCGCATCGGCGGGGACATGGCGCTGTTCGCCGGCCTGGGCCGGCTGCTGCTGGACGCCGAAGACCGAGCCCCTGGTACGGTGCTGGACCACGAGTTCATCGCCGCGCACTGCGCCGGATACGACGAGTACGCCGCCCAGACCCGCGGCGTGGACCTCGACACGGTGACCGAGGCCAGCGGCGTCGACCGGGCTCAGCTGCAGCGGGTGGCCGACCTGCTGGCTTCCTCCCAGCGCACGGTGGTGTGCTGGGCGATGGGCCTGACCCAGCATCACCATGCGGTGGCCACCATCGGTGAAGCCACCAACCTGCTGTTGCTGCGCGGCATGATCGGCAAGCCCGGGGCCGGGGTGTGTCCGGTGCGCGGCCACTCCAACGTCCAAGGCGACCGGACCATGGGCATCTGGGAGAAGATGCCCGACAAATTCCTGGATGCGCTCGACGAACGATTCGGGATCGCCAGCCCGCGCAAGCACGGCTACGACACCGTCGACGCCATCCGGGCCATGCGCGACGGCCGGGCCGGCGTGTTCATCGGGATGGGCGGCAACTTCGTCTCGGCCACGCCCGACACCGAGGTCACCGAGACCGCGCTGCGCAGTTGCGGTCTGACCGTTCAGATTTCGACGAAGCTCAACCGCAGTCATCTGGTGCACGGCCGCACCGCACTGATCCTGCCCACGCTGGGACGCACCGACAAGGATTTCCAGGCCGGTGGAAAACAGATGGTGTCCGTTGAGGATTCGATGTCGATGGTGCACCTGTCCCGCGGCAGCCTGACACCGCCGAGCGAGCACTTGCGCAGCGAGGTGGCGATCGTCTGTCAGCTGGCTCGCGCAGTACTGGGCCCGGACCATCCGGTGCCGTGGGAGCAGTTCAATGCCGACTACGACCGCGTCCGTGACGCGATCGCCGATGTGGTGCCCGGCTGCGAGAACTACAACCGCAAGGTGCGTCAGCCCGACGGGTTCCAGCTCCCCCACCCGCCTCGCGATTCCCGCGAATTCCGCACCACCACAGGGAAAGCCAACTTCTCGGTTCAGCCGCTGGAGTGGGTACCGGTGCCCGAGGGTCGCCTGGTGCTGCAGACCCTGCGAAGTCACGACCAGTACAACACCACCATCTACGGCCTGGACGACCGTTACCGCGGGGTCAAGGGCGGGCGCCGCGTGGTGTTCGTCAATCCCGCCGACATCGACGCGCTGGGTTTCGCCGAGGGTGACCGCGTGGATCTGGTGTCCGAATTCGTAGGACAGGAGCGTCGCGCCAAGG
>NZ_JBSHHD010000113.1:0-1277 GCF_053618155.1 Agromyces sp. NPDC055658
GCGTGAACCCGTGGGAGAAGACGCCCCAGCCGCGGATCGGCCCATCGGGCAGGTCGATGACACCCGCCAGCATCGGACCCGTCGAACTGGGGAAGGTCACACGTTCAGCCATGCCGGTGGTTTACCACGGTGCGAGCAACGCCGCGACGATGCCACGGAGCTCGTCGGCATCCAGCTCGACGCCGCCCAACCCGTACAGGATCAGCCGCGACAACAGATCGTCGCCGACGCGCCGGCACCGGTCGGCGATGAGGACATCGATGTAGGCGTCGAGTGCGTCGCGGGAGCGGGCATCCAACTGGGCGCCTGCCCAGCGGGACATCTGTGGCCAGTCGCTCTGCGGTATTCCGAGCGCCGTGTACACGTCGGTGTGCGTCAGTGAAACGGTCATGTCCCGACCATTCTCGCGGGGTCGAGCGCCACGATCCCGTTTTGCGGCGCATCTCACGCTGCCCGCGGAATGAGATGTGAGAGGTACCTGTGTGGTTGCCAGCCGGCCTCCGTAATGTGGAGTCTCCGGTGGAATGCGGGCATCGGCCCGTGACGGGCAATGTGGCCCGCCCGCCGGGTAGGTATTCGTCAGATGTGGAGCAAGTTCGTGCCCCTGAACACCATCGCGCTGGAACTCGTCCCGCCGAACCTGGAACGCGGCGTGCAGTACCCCGTCGACGAGGCGCGGAAAGTGCTCGCCCTTGCTGCCGAAACCGGCATCGAAGGCCGGATACAGCACGTCATGATCCCCGGGATGATCGACGAGGACGACGACCGTCCGATCGAGATGGAGCCGCGGATGGATGTCCTGGACTACTGGAACATCCTGCGCCCCGAGCTGCCGGGCCTGCGCGGCCTGTGCACGCAGGTCACCTCGTTCCTGGATCAGGAGTCGCTGGGCAAGCGCCTGACCGACCTCAGCGGGGCCGGTTTCGACGGCATCGCCTTCGTGGGCGTGCCCCGCACCATGAAGGACGGCGAAGGTGAGGGCGTCGCCCCTACCGATGCCCTGTCGATCTATGAGGAGCTGGTGCCCAACCGTGGCGCCATCCTGATCCCGACCCGTGACGGCGAGCAGGGCCGGTTCAACTTCAAATGCGAGCAGGGCGCCACGTATGGCATGACCCAGCTGCTGTACTCCGACGCCATCGTCGAATACCTGACCGAGTTCGCCGAGACCACCGACCACCGGCCCGAGATCCTGCTGTCGTTCGGTTTCGTGCCGAAGATGGAGACCAAGGTCGGTCTGATCAACTGGCTCATCCAGGACCCGGGCAATCAGGCCG
>NZ_JBSHHD010000114.1:0-1275 GCF_053618155.1 Agromyces sp. NPDC055658
GATCTATGCGCACCATCCGCGGTTCCTCGGCGTCCGGCGGGCGTACGAGTCGCGCTCGGCTCCTGTCGAGGGCGGCGACGTGCTGCTGCTGGGGCCCGGGGTGGTCGCGGTCGGGGTGGGGGAGCGGACCACGCCTGCCGGCGCCGAGGCGTTGGCGCGCAGCCTGTTCGACGACGACCTGGCCCATACCGTGCTGGCGGTGCCGATCCGGCAGGAGCGCGCCCAGATGCACCTGGATACCGTGTGCACGATGGTCGACGTCGACGCGGTCGTGATGTACCCGAACATCGTGGACTCGTTGTCGGCGTTCACCATTCACCGCACCGAGGCCGGGATCCGGATCGACGACGAGGTGCCTTTCGTGCAGGCGGCCGCCGATGCGATGGGGATCGAGCAACTGCGGGTGATCGACACCGGGCTCGATCCCGTGACCGCCGAACGCGAGCAATGGGACGACGGCAACAACACCCTGGCCCTGGCGCCGGGAGTGGTGGTGGCCTACGAGCGCAACTCGGAAACCAATGCCCGGCTGGCTGATTCGGGCATCGAAGTGCTGCCGATCGAGGCTTCGGAGCTGGGCACGGGCCGCGGCGGGCCACGCTGCATGTCGTGTCCGGCGGCGCGGGACCTGCTCTAGTTCACGCCCATGCGTTGAGATTGCGCTCAGGGCTGTGGATAACTCGATTTCACGACCCTGTGCGCAATCTCAACGCCACGAGGGCAGCCAGATCTCCAGGTTCCAGGTCGACTGCGAGATCGGGATGCCCGTCAGGACCGGGTACAGCCACGCGAAGTTCGCGATCACGAGTGCCACGTAGAAGCACACCACCAGCAGTCCCAACGTACGGCGTTCCGGGTTCTGTCTGGGTTGGTACAGGATGTCGCCGAGGATCAGCGCGATCGTCAGCACCAGGAACGGCGCCATCACGGTGGCGTAGAAGAAGTACATCTGCCGGTCGATGTCGAAGAACCAGGGCAGGAAACCGGCCGCGTACCCGACCAGGACCACGCCGTAGCGCCAGTCCCGCCGCACCACGGCCCGCCACAGCGCCCATCCGAGCACCGGCACCGCGATGAACCACATCGCCGGAGTGCCCACCAGCATCACGGCTTTCACGCACGACTGTGTGCCGCACCCGGCGACGTCGTGGTTGTCGATCGCGTAGAGCACCGGTCGCAACGACATCGGCCACGTCCACGGCTTGGATTCCCACGGGTGGTGGTTGCCGTCGGCGTTCGTCAGCCCGGCGTGGAAATGGTAGGCGGCATAGGTGT
>NZ_JBSHHD010000115.1:0-1260 GCF_053618155.1 Agromyces sp. NPDC055658
GACCGCGTCGACTTCATGCTGTCCATCGATCCCTACCTCAACGAGACCACCCGTCACGCCGACGTCATCCTGCCGCCGCCTCCGCCGGCCCGCAGCGCGCACTTCGACGTCGCACTGAACAACCTCGCGGTGCGCAACAACGTCCGGTACTCCTCGCCGGCACTGCCGACCGACGGTCGGCCCGACGAGCCCGAGATCCTGTCCCGGCTCGCCCTGATCCTCTACGGCATCGGTGCCGACGGTGACCCCGCGCTCGTCGACGCGCAGGTGATCGCGACGACGCTGGCGAAAGAGGTCGCCGACGCCGACTCACCGGTGGCGGGCCGCGACGTCGAGGAGCTCACCTCGATGCTGTTCGACGGCCCCGGCTATGAACGCCGGCTGGACATGATGCTGCGGCTCGGACCCTACGGCGATGCCTTCGGTACCAAGCCCGACGGGCTCACCATGGAGCGGCTGAAGGCCAACCCGCACGGGATCGACCTGGGGCCGCTGAAACCGCGGGTCCCCGAGGTCCTGCGAACCCCGAGCGGGCGAATCGAACTCGCACCGGAGCCGATCGTCGCCGACGTGGCGCGGCTGCGCGAGGCGCTCGGCCGCACGGCGGGCGGGTTCCTGTTGATCGGCAGGCGCCACCTGCGGTCGAACAACAGCTGGATGCACAACCTCCCGGCGCTGTCCGGCGGCTCCAACCGGTGCACGCTGCAGATCCACCCCGATGACGCGGCGGAGCTGGGACTGACCGACATCGCCGTGATCAAGGGCCCGGGCGGTGCGCTGCTCGCCCCGATCGAGGTGGACGACGGCATGCGGCGCGGCGTGGTCTCGCTGCCGCACGGTTGGGGTCATGACCGCGGCGGTACCGGTCAGGAGCTCGCGGCCGGCCGGCCCGGCGTGAACGTCAACCAGCTCAACGACGGCACCCATCTGGACCCGTTGTCGGGCACAGCGGTGCTCAACGGCATCCCCGTGGACATCGCGCCGGCCGGCTAGGTCAGAAACTTCTTGTTGACTTCGAGCTGGCGCAGGATTTTTGCGGGTAGCCGTGTGCGTGGTTTCAAAGTCAACGGGGATCAGTCGGGGGCTAGGTCAGCTCCCAGATCACGGTCACCGAGAAGTTCACCGTCTGCTGACCGGGTTCCAGCGGAACCGCTTCCATCGCCGCGCGCGGCATCGGAGTGGGCGTGGGCGGGGTGGAACCGCCGGACTGCTCGGATATCGAGATCACCTTGCCGAGGTGCATTCCGGACAGCCCGGCGT
>NZ_JBSHHD010000116.1:0-417 GCF_053618155.1 Agromyces sp. NPDC055658
ACACCCGGGCCGCTCGACGCGGCCCGGATGAGTTCGCGCAGCAGGGCCAGTTCACGGTCGGCGGTGAGGTCGATCGGGCCGAGTTCACGTGCGGGTTTGTCGGTCATTGGTAGATGCCTTCACGCAGTGCCGTCGCCACCGCGCCCGCCCGGTCGCTGACCCCGAGCTTGCGATAGATGGAGCGTAGGTGGGTCTTCACGGTTTCCTCGCCGATCACCAGCTTGTTGGCGACACCGCGGTTGGACAGGCCTGCGACGACGAAGGACAGGATCTCGCTCTCGCGCTGGGTCAGCCCCTGCCGGACCCCCGGCCAGAACTCGTCACGCTGCAGCCGGGCCGCGGTACCGGCCGCGCGGGCCGCCATACCCGGATCGATCGCGGTCTGGCCGCTGTGGGCGAATTCGAGCTGACGCACCA
>NZ_JBSHHD010000116.1:468-1247 GCF_053618155.1 Agromyces sp. NPDC055658
CTCTTGAGCAGATACCCGGAGGCGCCTACCCGCAGCGCCTGGAACAGGTACTGCTCGTCGTCGTAGACCGACAACATGACCACCTTGCGGTCGGGATCCCGCTCCCGCAGCACCCGGCACAGGTCCAGCCCGCTGGAACCCTCCATCCGCACGTCACAGAGCACGATGTCGGGGTTGAGCGTCTCGATCACGCTCAGGGCACGCTCGGCGCCTACGGCCTGGCCGACCACCTCGACCCGGTCGTTGAACGCAGCAAGCATGGCCTTGAGACCCTCGATGACCATCTCATGGTCGTCGACCAGCACAAGGCGCACTGGATTGGAGGGCGCCATGGCATCACCCTAGAGGTGGTGACGGGCTGGGTAGATCAACTTGACCGGCCCAATCCCCCCTACGGGGGACGCGCCACCTATGTGACGTAGGCCACTCTCATGTGGTGCCCTCACTACAAGAGAAGTCATGGCGTGCCGGACGGTTCTGGTGGGACTGTCCGCAGACCGAAGCCCCTGCCCATCCGCTGCGTGCGGTGGTCTTCGACCTCGATGCACTGTCGGACCTCGACCTGGAGGGGCATCGCGTCGTCTTCAACGCGGCCTTCGCTGCGCACGGTCTGCCCATCCAGTGGAGTGTCGGCCGCTATCAGCAGCTTCTCGCGCTGCACGACGAGCGTCAGCGGGTCACCGCCGAGCTGCGTAAGCGGTGCGTCGGCACGGAGTGCGATGTGCTCACCGAGGTGCTCGCCGACGAGATCTGCATGACCAAGGACATGATGTTCGACG
>NZ_JBSHHD010000117.1:0-1229 GCF_053618155.1 Agromyces sp. NPDC055658
GCCTTCCACTGCAGCACCTCGCGCATCACCAGCACCGCGCGTTGCCGAGCCGACAGATGCTGCAGGGCTGCGACGAACGCGAGCCGCACCGAATCGCGGGTCCCGACGATGGTGCTGGGATCCGCCGGGTCGTCGGTGGAATCAGGCAGGGGCTGCAGCCAGGGGATCTCGTGGTGCTCGGAGATCTCGTCGGTGGGCGATGAACTCGGGTTGCCCAACCCCGACGGCAGCGGACGGCGTTGCCTGCCCTCCAGAGCCGTCAGGCAGGTGTTGGTGGCGATGCGGTACAGCCAGGTACGCACCGAGGATTTGCCCTCGAAACCCCCGTAGGCCTTCCAGGCGCGCAGGTAGGTTTCCTGTACCAGATCCTCGGCATCGTGCAGTGAGCCCGTCATCCGGTAGCAGTGCGCCAGCAGCTCACGCCGGTAGCGCTGGGCGTCGGCCAGGAACGCATCGGCCGGGCTGTCATCGTCAAGGCGGTGAGCGAGGACCGTCACATTCGCGAGCTTACGCAGCACCCCCGACAACTTCGATCGAATACGCTCGCCAGGGTGACCAGCACCCGCAGTGAACAGACCTTCGACGGCGTCGGCGGGGTCCGCATCGTCTACGACGTATGGACGCCCGACGTCGAGCCGCGAGGCGTCATCGTCCTCTCCCACGGCCTGGGCGAACACGCCGGGCGGTACCACCACGTCGCGCAGCGGTTCGGGCAGGCGGGGCTGGTCGTCTACGCGCTGGACCACCGCGGTCACGGCCGCTCCGGCGGCAAGCGGGTGTACCTGCGCGACATGTCCGAGTACGTCGGCGACTTCCATACGCTGGTCGGCATCGCGACCGCCGAGTACCCGCAGCTCCCGCGTCTCGTGCTGGGGCACAGCATGGGCGGCGGCATCGTGTTCAGCTACGGCGTCGAATACCCCGACGAATACACCGCGATGGTGCTGTCCGGGCCCGCCGTGGCCGCGCAGGCATCGGTGTCGTCGGCGCTGGCGGTCGTGGCCAAGATGCTCGGCAAGATCGCCCCCGGGCTGCCCGTGGAGAATCTCGACGCCGACGCGGTGTCCCGCGACCCCGAGGTGGTGGCGGCCTACAAGGCCGACCCGTTGGTGTGGCACGGCAAGGTCCCCGCGGGCATCGCCCGGGCGCTGATCATCGTGGGCGAGACCATGCCGCAGAGGGCTTCGGCCCTCACCGCTCCGCTGCTGGTGGTGCACGGCGAGAAGGAC
>NZ_JBSHHD010000118.1:0-1227 GCF_053618155.1 Agromyces sp. NPDC055658
GCCCCGTGCCGGTCGATGATGTCGGCCACCCGCGAATACGACAGCAGTCCGATATGCAACGGAATCCGGACCTTGTTGGTCCGCAGGATGTAATCCAGAACCCATCCCTCGGCGACCGCCTCATTCTTCGCAATCTTCCTCGTGATGCGTTTCCGGAACCTGTTCGGGTTCAACAAGCCATCGAGCAGCACCAGCCGCTGAACCTCACAACCACGCCGCTGAAGCTCCACAGCCAACGCATGAGCCACCACACCACCAAACGACCAGCCCAGAATCCGATAGGGCCCAACCGGATACAGCTCCTGGAGCCGATCGGCGTAGCTGACCGCCATGCTCTGAATCGACTCTGGCTCGGGCTCGCCATCGGCTGACGCTCGGTTGATCCCGACGATCGGACCATCCACATACCGGCCCAACGCCCGATACGACCAACTCAGCCCGAAACCGTCATGAACACAACACAGCGGAACCCCGTCGCCCGGTTTGAGCACTTCGACCGGGACCACTTCCTGCGAGCTCTCGGCCCGACCCACCTGCGCAGCCAAACCACGCACCGTCGGCGAATCGAACATCACCCGCACCGCCAACTCGGCACCCAAACTGGCATTCGCCGCAGCGATCACCCTCATCGCCGACAGCGAATCCCCACCCAGGTCGAAGAACGAGTCGTCGACCCCGACCCGCTCCAACCCGAGCACTTGGGCGTAGATGCCCGCCAGTATCTCCTCGGTGGGTGTGGTGGGGGCCCGGTAGCGGTCGACGTCGGAATATTCCGGGGCCGGTAGGGCCCGCCGGTCCAGCTTTCCGTTGACCGTCAACGGCACCGATTCCAACACCACGATCGCCGCCGGCACCATGTAGGCGGGCAGGCGCTCGCCCAGCGCGGCGCGAATCCGGACCGGATCGACTGCCCCAGGCGCCAACTCGGTGACGTACCCGATCAGGCGCTTATCGCCGGGACGATCCTCGCCGGCGATCACCACCGCCTGCCCGACCCCGTCCATATCGGCCAGCACCGACCGGATTTCGCCGAGTTCGATGCGGTACCCGCGGATCTTGACCTGCTCATCCGCACGGCCCAGGTACCGCAGCTGCCCGTCAGCACCCCACGACACCAGATCGCCGGTGCGATACATGCGTGTGCCCGCTCCACCGAACGGGCACGCCACGAACCGGGACGCAGACAGCCCAGCCCGGCGCACATACCCCACCCCGACACCGCGGCCT
>NZ_JBSHHD010000119.1:0-1212 GCF_053618155.1 Agromyces sp. NPDC055658
ATGGTTCCCTCACACGGCACCATCGAGCCGTCTCCGTTCGGATTGGGCATCATCGGGGTCTGTGGGGCAGCCGGGGCGGTGGACGCCTCGCTCGTCGAGGTCACCGGAGTCTGGGTGTCGGTCGGGGCCTGCCTGCTGCTGTCGGTACCGCATGCAGCACCGCTGAGGACGAGTGCCGCCGCGACAGGAATCATCTTGTGCCAACACCTCATGCAGGCCGACGCTATCAACGGACGTCGGAGTTCTCGGGACTTTGCCGAAGTCCTACCGGAACCAACGGTCTCACAACGTGATTCACCGAGATCGCGCCCGGCTCACAAACAAGAAAGCGGCCCCGGCATCTGACACCGGAACCGCTCCTAACTGTTTTGACTTGTGGAGCCTAGGAGATTCGAACTCCTGACATCTGCCTTGCAAAGGCAGCGCTCTACCAACTGAGCTAAGGCCCCTCATTTGGCCGCGGGGTCTCCGCGTGGTGCCAAACCTCTTCACCGCGTCGTGATCGCCAGACGATCACCGCGACGGCTGCGACGCCGGCCAGAAGCAGATACCGCATGGGCGCAACCTCTCGGTGATCACCGGCTACACCGGGTGTCGTGGGCCTAGGAGGACTCGAACCTCCGACCTCTTCGTTATCAGCGAAGCGCTCTAACCACCTGAGCTATAGGCCCGAAAATTGGGATCGACCGAGCGCAGAGATTACCGCACCGAGGCGCAGACTCCCAAATCAATCCCTGTCGGCCAGCGTGACCTCGACCCCGCCGACCAGATCGGTGGTCAGGTTGTAGATGAACGCGCCGATGGTCGCCATCGCACACAGCACCACGATGTTCACCAGGCCGACGAGCGCCGCCCCGCCGAAGATCGTTCCGCTGGACACCAATTCGCCTCCTGAGGAGCCGCTGGCGCTGGTCAGAAGGTCGCCCACGTTGCTGTTGAGCTTGCTCCACACGCCCATGGCGCCGAGCACCAGGTAGAGGAACGCCACCGCGATCATCCACACGAAGAACAACACCACCGACAGCACCAGTGAGACCTTCAGCACAGTCCACGGGTCGACCCGGCGGATCTGCATGCTCGCCCGGACCGGCCCCTGATGCGTGGCGCGGTTGCCGACCTGGATCCGGGTGGTCGGGGTGTTGCCCGAGGATCTGGCGGCCGGGGTTTCGGTGGACGCCTTGCGTGGGGCCGGTCGCGGCGACGGACCGGCCC
>NZ_JBSHHD010000120.1:0-1207 GCF_053618155.1 Agromyces sp. NPDC055658
GATGTGCACCGTCCGGGCGCCGAAGGCGCGCACCCGAACCTCGCGGCCGTCGGCCAGCCGGCGTGGCACCCACCCGTTGAGGTGATCCAGGCCGACCTCACTGTCGGCCACCTCCAACACGTTCGGCCGGGAGAACAGCGGCTGCAGAACGCGGTAGCTGTTCTCCAGCATCCGGGCCGGCAGGACATTGGCCACCAGTGCCGCCTCATACGCCTGCTGCAGATGGGGATTGGTGTCGAAGGCCAAGGCGTCGCCGAGCGCTTCCAGGACATCAAGGATCTCGTCGAAACTCAGCTCGTACAGGTCGGCCATCTGCGCCGGGCTGGGCAACGGCAGCCGATCAACAATGCGGTACACGTCCGGCGCCTCGAATTCCGCAGCACCGCTGCGTGTTCCGAACGACACCAGATCATCGGTGATGAGCTCACCGCGCAGGACGAGGGGAACGGTATAGGCGGCACTCATGATTCGAACGCCTTCATGAAGTTGACCGCCTCGTTGTGGACCTCATGGGTGGCCGCACACGTGATCCGGTCATCGTCGACGCCCTGTTTCTCGCTGTAGCGGATGATGTCGTGCTCGAAGGCGACGCTGGTCTGGCCGCACGGGCATTTCAGGTCCCAGTCGATCGTCACCTCGTCGCCGGAGATCGCGCCGCCCCAATGCGCTTTGAGGAGAAGGTCGTAGACGGCCGCCCGGCCGGTCTGCCGCCCGGTGCGAGGCAGCGGCTCGCTGGTCTCCGGGTCGAGAACGAAGGGAATCACCCACGGCTGCACGTGATAGCGCCCCTCGCTGCACCCCCAGTGAAATGCGCTCTGCTCGGAAAAGCCGTAGCCCTCCTGGATGCGCTCGACCCCGAGGAACCGCCGGATCACGTCCATGTAGTCGTCCGGAAGCACGAAGCCTTTCATGCCACCGCCGGTGAGGATCGCCGAGTCCGTGGCGAAGACGCCGGAGATGCCGCGATCCAGGCCGGCTTTGGCCACGTCGTACATCAGGTTGTAGGTGCCGATCATGAAAACCCGCCTACCGGCCAGCTTCTCGGTGATCGTGGTGAAGAACTTGTCCAGGTCCTCGGGCTGGCGCGCCTGCATCGCGATGAACTCGTCCTTACGCGCGGACAGCGCGGGGTCGATCACCAGCCGGTCCAGTTCACCGCGCGACGCCGCCGCACGCATCTTCGAGGCGAGGAACATCAGGTCGGTGT
>NZ_JBSHHD010000121.1:0-1203 GCF_053618155.1 Agromyces sp. NPDC055658
GTCTGCAGGCCGACCGACGGGAACGCCGCCTCGACCGACTCGGGCGTTTCCTCGGTACCCAACAGCAGCAGACGCACCAGCACGCCCAGCCGCTGACGGTCGGCCTGCGCGGCGTGGGTCGCCCTCAGGGCCGGCCACCACACACCCCGGCTCAGCGCGGCGTTGGCATCGGCGCCCAGGAGTTCGGCCACGCCGTCGGTGGTGAATCCGGCCGAACGAAGGTCGGCACCGATCGCATCGAGAAGACCAGGGTCGACGCCTCCTCCAGTCCCGCTCAAAACAGCCCCATCTCTTCAGGTTCGGCCGGCTCGATGAGCTCTGGGCCGTTGTTGCGGACACTGTTGACCAAGCGCGACACCTCACGAACCGCGATCCGGTCCAGATCGCCGTGCCCGCGCAGCAGGCCCTCGTCGATCGGGGCGTCGGGATCCATCCAGCGGTCCCAGTCCGGCGCGCTGATGGTCAGCGGCATCCGGTCGTGGATCTCGGCGAGCGGGCCCGCGGCGTCGGTGGTGATGATGGTGCAACTGAGCAGCGGCGGGGCGTCCTTCGGTGCGCCCTGGGGGCGCCACGTGGTCCACAGTCCGGCCATGAACAGCAGTTCACCGTCGGCGCCGTACATGTAGAACGGGGTCTTGGCAGTCTTCTTTCCGTCGCCGCCGGGGTTCGGTTTCCACTCGTACCAGCCGTCCATCGGGATCAGGCAGCGCTTGTTCTTCGCGGAGTTGCGGAATGCCGGCGAGGTGGTGACCTTCTCGGCGCGCGCATTGATCAGCAGCGGGCCCTTGGTGTCCGGGCCGCCGCCCTCGGCGGTTTTCACCCACGGTGGGATCAACCCCCAGCGCATGGAGCGGACCCGGCGCGTCGAGGAGTCCTCGGGTTCGGTGTGCCGTTTGACGACGCTGCTGATGGTCGTCGTGGGCGCCACGTTGTAATTGGCGCCCGTGACGTCCTTGTCCCCCGAACTCGACGCGCTCTCGTCAATCGCCTGGATTTTCTGCGCCAGCAGCGCCGGATCGGTGGTCACTGCGAAACGTCCACACATAGTGCCCATGGTTGCAGAGTCCGCGGACAAGGCAGGATGTACAGCGTGAGCGGACGTCAGGAGCAATTGGAGCACTGGCCGGCGCCGTCGGCGACAACCCCGGTCGATGCCACGGTGACGGTGCCCGGTTCGAAGTCTCTGACCAACCGCGCGCTCGT
>NZ_JBSHHD010000122.1:0-1201 GCF_053618155.1 Agromyces sp. NPDC055658
GGACCCTGGGTGAGCCCGGCCAGCCCCGGAAGGAACAACTTGGGGAAGACATCGGTCAGGGCCAGGTCGTGACCGATGTGCTCCTGCAGGGATTCTCCACTCAGCGGTCCACCGAGGCCAAGCTCGAGCAGGTCCAGGGCGTCCTGGCTGAACAACGGGGCGAACCACAACGCGTCGGCGCCGGACCCGTCGATCACCAGATCGAAGCCGTGCACGGTCTCGACAGCTTCGCCCCCGGTGTTGGTGGACAGCGTCAACCGGATCCGCTCGTCACGAGCCACCGCGTGGGCGACCCGGCCACGGAGATGGCGGATCCGATCGTCGGCCAGCAGTGCATCCTGAACACGTGCCGAGAACACGCCACGGTCGGTGCGGGCCAGCGCATCCCGGCGCTCGGCCAGGGTGAGCCCGGTCCATCCGGTCGGATCGGAGAACAAGGTGTTCTCGAAGAACCCTTCGCCGCGGGTGAACAGGGTGACCGTCGGCGAGATCACCGTGATGGTCGAAACCCGATGGCGGAACAGCTCGTTGAGCATCGACGCGGCGGTCTCACCACCGCCGATCACCGCCACCCGCTCGGCGGTGATCATCTCGTGCTTGCCGGCCTGATGCCAGAACTGCGCGATGGACATCACCCGGGGGTTGCCCGGCAGCACCGAGCGCTCGGCCTGACCGGGCCCGGTGACCATCAGACCGTCGGCACTGACGGTGTCATCGGCGGTGTGCAGAACCCACCGGTGCGCATCAGGGTCGACCGAGATCCGTTCCACGTCACCGGAAACCACGGTCATGCCGATGTCATCGGCCACCCAGCCCAGATACTGGCTCCACCGCTTGTGGGTCGGCGCGGGCCTGCCGCGGTCCACCCATTCGGCGAACCCACCCGTAGCGATCAGGTAGGCCTGCCAACTGTGCCGGGTCATCCGCTCATCGAGTTCGGCGTTGCGCCGCGGTACCAGCGCGGAGCGGTACGGGAAGCCGACGTCCTTCTCGGGTCCGGTACCGAGGCGATGGTTGCCGTCGGTCCAGCCGCCGACGGCCTGCCAGTTGGCGGCCACCCCGGCACGTTCGACGACGACGACCTCGGGGGCCGGCACACCCATCGCCCGCAACTCGGCGGCTTTGGCGGCCACCGCGATGGCCTTGGGTCCGGCTCCGATGACGGCCAGGGTGGGGGCCGATGGGGCACTCATTGGGTCAC
>NZ_JBSHHD010000123.1:0-1189 GCF_053618155.1 Agromyces sp. NPDC055658
GCATCTCGACGACGACGAGCCCGGCGGCGACCTGCTCAGCAAGCTCAACACCGCGGTCGGCCAGGGCAATGCCGCGATCGCGGCCCACGTGGAGGCCGACCCCGAACTCGACGGCATGGGCACGACGCTCACCGCGATCCTGTTCGCGGGCAACCGGCTGGGCCTCGTCCACATCGGCGACTCCCGCGGCTATCTGCTGCGCGACGGTGAGCTGACCCAGATCACCAAGGACGACACCTTCGTCCAGACGCTGGTCGACGAAGGGCGCATCACCGCCGAGGAGGCCCACAGCCATCCCCAGCGGTCGCTGATCATGCGGGCGCTGACCGGGCATGAGGTCGAGCCGACACTGATCATGCGTGAGGCCAAGGCCGGTGATCGCTACCTGCTGTGCTCGGACGGTCTGTCCGATCCGGTCAGCCACGAGACCATCCACGAGGCCCTGCAGATCGAGGATGTCGCCGAGAGCGCCGACCGGCTGATCGAGCTGGCCCTGCGCGGCGGCGGTCCGGACAACGTGACCGTGGTGGTCGCCGACGTCGTCGACTACGACTACGGGCAGACCCAGCCGATCCTGGCCGGCGCGGTGTCCGGAGACGACGATCAGACCGCGCCGCCGGACACGGCCGCCGGACGGGCCTCGGCGTTCAATCCCCGTCGCAACGAACCCAAACGCGTGGTGCCCCAGCCGGCCGAACCGGCCCGCAGGCCACGATCGCGCCGCCGGTTCGTCATCGCCGCCGTGCTGCTGGTGCTTGTGCTCGTCGGCGGCCTGGCCATCGGCCGGGAGATCATCCGCAACAACTATTACGTCGCCGAGCACGACGGCACTGTGTCGATCATGAGTGGGGTGCAGGGCTCCTTTCTCGGTATCTCACTACAGGAGCCGTATCGCCTGGGCTGTCTCAACGCCCGCAACGAACTGTCGCTGATCAGCGCCGACGACACTCAGGACCAGCGCGAGTGCCGGTTGATGGCCATCGACGACCTGCGTCCCTCGGAACGGGCCTCGGTGAAGGCCGGTCTGATCGGCGGCACCCAGGACGAGGCCATCGAGCAGATCACCAAGCTGGCCCGGAGCTCCGTCCTGCCGGTGTGCGCCCCGCGCACCGCCACAACGACGTCGAAGCCCGCCCCGGCACCCAGCCCGGCGCCGTCTCCGTCACCTTCAGCGGCTCCGATGCCGGCC
>NZ_JBSHHD010000124.1:0-1183 GCF_053618155.1 Agromyces sp. NPDC055658
GGCATTGCAGTCCCTGGCCCGGTTCCAGGACCTGGCCGCCGGCGATCTCGTCCTCACCGGCACCCCGGTGGGCACGGCGTTGAGCGCACCTCCCAAGCCGATCGAGATGATCGGCGCGCTGCTGCCGCCGGCGGTGAAGTGGAAGGCCTTCTTCAAACGCCAAGCCGGCAACCCGCGCTACCTGCACCACGGCGACGTGGTCGAGGCCTCGGTCGCCACCGACGACGGCGCGATCGACCTGGGCTGCCAACGCAACACCGTGCGGTTCGAGTGACCTCGGTTGTCATCGTGGGTGCCGGACCGACCGGGGTCATCGCCGCGACACTGTTGGCCCGATACCGCGTGGACTGCCTGGTGCTCGATCGCTGGCCCGGGGTCTACCGCCAACCACGCGCCGTACACCTCGACGATGAGATCTACCGCATCCTGGCCGATCTCGGTATCGGCGAACGGTTTGCGGCGATCTCGCGGCCCGCGGCCGGGTTACAGCTGCTCGACGCCGACCTGCGGGTGCTGGCCCGGTTCACCCGCGAACCCGCCGGAAGACATGGTTTCCCGCAAGCCAACATGTTCGACCAGCCCCAGCTCGAGGACCTGCTGCGCACGAATCTGGCGCAGTATCCCCAGGTTCGGCTGCGGGGCAACGTCGAGGTCACCGGTTTCACCCGGCTCGACCAGGACCGTATTCAGGTTGCGTTCGTCGACCGCACCACCGCGGCCACCGAACACGTCGAGGCCGACTACCTCCTCGGCTGCGACGGAGCCAACAGCGTGATCCGCCGGGCTCTCGGGGTGGCGATGACCGACATGCACTTCGAGCAGCGCTGGTTGGTTGCCGACATCCGGAGCACTGTCGACCTCGAGCAGTGGGACGGGGTGCACCAGGTGTGCGACCCGGCCCGCGCCGCGACCTACATGCGAATCGGGAACGACCGCTACCGCTGGGAGTTCCGGCTCCTGCCGGACGAATCGGCTGCGGACTATTCGACGCTTGAGACGCTTCGACCGCTGATAGCGCCGTGGGTGGGCGCCGCAGGCGACCTCGAGTTGGTACGAGTGGCCGAGTACACGTTCCGGGCGGCGATCGCCGAGCGCTGGCGCGTCGGAAACGTGTTCCTGCTCGGGGATGCCGCACATCTCACGCCGCCGTTCATCGGCCAGGGCATGGGTGCAGGTGTGCGGG
>NZ_JBSHHD010000125.1:0-1170 GCF_053618155.1 Agromyces sp. NPDC055658
GGTGCCGGTGTTCCTGGGCCTGTACCACGTGCTGATGTCCTTCAACCGGACGCAGACCGGCATCGGCCGGCTGGGGTTGTCGGTGGAGGAGAACCGCAGCCTGGCCAACTATGTCTTCAGTGCGACCGACGTCAGCCACTTCCTCGACGCGAACCTGTTCGGCGCACCGCTCGGCGCGACGATGGTGCAGCAGCACGGGCTCGAGGCATTCACCGAATTCAACCGGCTCTCCGTGGTCCTGGTCGGTGTGCCGATCATGATCCTGGCCGGCATCGCCACGCACTTCAACAGCCGCGCCTCGGTGGCCCGCCAGAGTGTGGAGGCCGCCGCCAACCCGCAGACCGCGATGATGAACAAGCTCGCGCTCTACGTCTTCCCCCTCGGTGTGGTGGTCGGTGGACCGTTCCTGCCGCTGGCCGTGATCATCTACTGGCTGTCCAACAACATCTGGACCTACGGTCAGCAGCACTACGTGTTCGGGATGATCGAGAAGGAAGAAGAGGCCAAGAAGGCCGAGACGCTGGAGCGCCGCTCTGCGAATGCACCCGCCCCTGGCGCCAAGCCCAACAAGGCCCGTAAGACCGACTCTGCGAGCGCGGCGGTGACCGGTGATGTGGCGGGCGCCGAGGCAGACGCGAAGGCGACGCAGAGCGAGGATCAGAGCGACAAGGCAGGTGGATCGGCAGGGCCGAGTGTGAGCCGCACGCCCAAGCCCGGTGCACGCCCCAAGAAGCGGAAACGGTGACCAGTTCTCACACTGGCTACAAGTAGGGAGAAGACGGATATGACGGACGCACAGACGACCGAGACCGAGCCCGGCGCAGAGCTGGAGGAGGACACCCAGTCCGCGCCGAAGAGCGAGGACGACCTGGAGGAGCGACTGGTCGCGGAAGGCGAGATCGCCGGCGACTACCTCGAGGAGCTGCTCGACCTGCTGGACTTCGACGGCGACATCGATCTCGATGTCGAGGGGGACCGGGCGGTCGTGAGCATCGACGGCGGTGGCGATCTGAGCAAGCTGGTCGGTCGTAAGGGAGAGGTGCTCGATGCTCTCCAGGAACTGACCCGGCTGGCCGTGCATCAGAAGACCGGCGAGCGCAGCCGGCTGATGCTGGACATCGCGCGGTGGCGTCGCCGTCGCCGCGATGAGCTCGCGGCGTTGGGTGACAA
>NZ_JBSHHD010000126.1:0-1168 GCF_053618155.1 Agromyces sp. NPDC055658
GCAAGACCTCCCCAACGAGATCCGCGTCACGGTGCGGTGGCGCGGCGGACGTGCCCGGCGATCCGCTCGTAGACCCGCCGGGTGACGTCGGCCGCACTGCTCATGATGTTGTAGCCGTGATCGACACCGGGCACCTCGTGATACTCGGCCAGGGCACCCACCGCATCGAGCTTCTGCGCGTACTGCCACGCCTCGTCGCGCAGCCGGTCGTACTCGGCGGTGACGATCAGCGCCGGGGCGATCCCCTCGAGCCCGTCGGCGTTGGTCCCCCAGACCGGGGAGACCAGACGGTCGGTGCGCTGCGCACGATCGGGGACGTAGGCGGTGTCGAACACCTCACCCATCCACGGCTTCAGCACCGCCTTGGCGCCGACCGGGGAATGCTTGTCCTTGGTGGCGGTGACCAGGTCCAGCGGTGGGTAGTGCAGCATCTGCAATGCGATCTTCGGCCCGCCGTTCGCTGTGCCGTTCTCCAAAGCCAGCCTCGCTGCGCCCGCGGACAGGCTGCCACCCGCGCTCTGGCCTCCGACGCACAGCCGGGTGCCGTCCCAGTCCCGCTCGGGCGCCGCGGCCCAACCGAGCACGTCATAGATCTGCTCCACCGGCGTGGGGAACCGGTGTCCCGGGGCCAACAGGTAATCGACGTTGACCACAACGACATTCGCGTGTTCGGCCAGGAACCGGCACCACGGGTCGTCCTGTTCGCGGTGCCCGACCACGAAACCCCCGCCGTGCACGTTCACGTACACCGCAGGCTTCTCCTCACCCGAGGGCGGGTGATACACCGTCGCGGCAACCTCACCATGACGGGTAGGTATCTGCACAAGCGTTGTGCGGCCGGGGATTTCGGGGAACCGGACGCCACGCATGGGCCCCGGTCTCACTCCGACCGAGAACAAACGAGCCAGGGCATCGGCCACAATCGGCGTGGACAGTATCGACACCGCTCCCACGCTACCAATGCCCAGTCATCCCTCGCGCCAGCTTCCCGGCAACAGCGGGTTGGTCGGACCGCCGCGAAGTGGATCGCTCTCCAGCGTCACCAGCCCCTCTGCATCGGCAACCCCGGAGTTGTGCCGCGTACCGGCGAATCCCCCTGCCGCACCCTGCTTTCCGGTGCCACGGGCGGATGCCTCGACACGGGGCGGTGCGGTGACGGCAGGCCCGG
>NZ_JBSHHD010000127.1:0-1167 GCF_053618155.1 Agromyces sp. NPDC055658
AGGCCGGGCCGCTGGGTGCAGTCATCGACGCGGGGTGCCGCGGTGGCGTCACGGTCGTGTGCGATGTGCCGCGACGTGCCACCGAAGCGGCCGAAACCGCTTTGGACGCCGCCGATCTGGTGGTCTTGGTGACACCGGCCGACGTGCGGTCGTGCACCGCCGCGGCAGCCGCGCGACCGTGGGTGCTGGCCTGCAACCCGAATGCCGGTGTCGTGGTGCGGGGTCCGTCCCCGGGCGGGCTGCGGGCGGCCGAGGTGGCCCGCATCGTGGACCTGCCGATGCTGGCCGCAATGCGCGCACAGGCCGGCATCGCGGAGGTCCTCGAGCGTGGCGGGTTGAGGGTGCGCCCACGGTCGCCGTTGGGCTCGGCGGCGCGCCGGGTGCTGTCGGTCCTGGCAGGTCACCCCGCCCAGGACGCGGCATGAGCACCTCACTGATCGACCGGGTCCGCGAACGGCTCGCGGCCGAGGCCACTCCACTGAATCCGGGTGCGGTCGCCGCGGCAATCCGGGCCGAGTCCGGCGGACTGCTCGGCGATACCGAGGTGCTGAGCAACCTGCGACTGCTCGAGACCGAACTGACCGGTGCCGGTGTCCTGGAGCCACTGCTGTGCGCCCCGACGACCACCGACGTGCTCGTCACCGCGCCCGACGCGGTGTGGGTCGACGACGGCAACGGATTACACCGCAGCACAGTGCGTTTCCCTGACGAAGGCGCGGTCCGCCGGCTGGCACAGCGGTTGGCGTTGTTGGCCGGGCGCCGGCTCGACGAGGCGCAGCCCTGGGTGGACGGTCAGCTCACCGGCATCGGCCCGTTCACCGTGCGTCTGCATGCGGTGCTGCCTCCCGTCGCCGCCGCAGGCACCTGCCTGTCCCTGCGGGTGTTGCGCCCGGCCACCCAGAATCTCGACTCCCTCTGTCGGTCCGGGGCGATCCCGCCGCGGGCCGCCGACCTGGTGCACGCGATCATCCGGGCCCGGCTGGCATTCCTGATCTCGGGCGGTACCGGGTGCGGCAAGACGACCCTGCTTGCCGCAGCGCTGGGTGCCGTCCCCGCTCATGAACGCATCGTGTGTGTCGAGGATGCCGCCGAATTGGCCCCGTCCCACCCGCATCTGGTCAAGTTGGTTGCCCGGGGCGCCAACGTCGAGGGCATCGGTGAGATCAC
>NZ_JBSHHD010000128.1:0-1161 GCF_053618155.1 Agromyces sp. NPDC055658
GAGGTTCTTCTGGCCCCGGCCGAAGGCGCTGCCAGACCACCGTTTCGCCATCGAGATCCACCCCACGCGGCACGGCTACCGGGTTCGGGTCCCCGATCTCGATCTGGTCGTCACCGTTGTCAGCCGCGCCGATGCCGAGATGTCGGCCCGCGAGCACATCGCCGTACACATGGGTACCGCCATCAGCTGCATTGCGGTGTACGTCACCCCTGCTCACTGACCATGCGGACGCTGTCCTGACGAGTGCTCCCGATTCTGTCCCGCTGCCCCGGGCATGAGACTTCTATGAGTTCAGTGACAACCTCCTATGTGCTCCGGACTATGGAGTCATGGCCCTGCCATCGATTCCTCCCCACGCCCAGCAACCCCGCCAGGCCATCCTCGGACAGTTGCCGAAGATTCACCGCGCCGACGGATCAGCTATCCGGGTGTTGCTGGTCGATGACGAGCCGGCGCTGACCAACCTGGTGAAGATGGCCCTGCACTATGAGGGCTGGGAAGTCGATGTGGCGCACAACGGCCATGACGCGGTAGCAAAGTTCGACGAGATCGAACCGGACGTGGTGGTGTTGGACATCATGCTGCCCGATATCGACGGGCTGCAGATCCTGCAGCGGATGCGTGAGGCCGACGGGTACACGCCGACGCTGTTTTTGACGGCCAGGGATTCGGTGCTGGATCGGGTGTCGGGTCTGACGGCGGGGGCCGACGATTACATGACCAAGCCGTTCAGCCTTGAGGAGTTGGTGGCCCGGCTGCGTGGGTTGTTGCGCCGGTCCAGTCACACCACGCCGCCGGCCGATGAGACCTTGAAGGTCGGGGACATGGTGCTCGACGGCGCGAGCCGTGAGGTCACCCGGGCCGGGGAGCCGATCAATCTCACGGTGACCGAGTTCGAGCTGTTGCGGTACCTGATGCGCAATCCGCGCCGGGCGCTGAGCCGGGCTGAGATCCTGGATCGGGTGTGGAACTACGGATTCGGCGGGAAGTCCAGCATCGTGGACCTCTACATCTCCTACCTGCGTAAGAAGGTCGACACCGATCGCGAGCCGATGATCCACACCGTGCGCGGGGTGGGTTACATGCTGCGACCCGCGTCGTGATCGCGGGATCTCGCTGAGATCGTCCGCCCGTCAAAACCCTTTGCCACCAAGGTGTTTG
>NZ_JBSHHD010000129.1:0-1158 GCF_053618155.1 Agromyces sp. NPDC055658
GATTTCGCCCAGGTCACCGTCAACACCCACCCGTCCGACCGGTTCCGCCACTCCATGACGATGCGCCGGGTCAAGGGCTGAGGCACGTGCGAAATCTGGTGCGACGGGACGAGGCGCGTTCGGACGACGCCTACGCCCGGGGGCTGTGGGTGTCCACCACCTTGGCCGACGCCCTCGCGGACGCGGCGCGTGAGACCCCCGACCGGGCACTGGTGGTCGACGGCGACATCACCCTGACGGCGCGCGAATTGCATTACCGGGCCCGCGAACTGGCACTGCAGCTCACCGACTGGATGCCGGCGGGCAGCGTGGTGTCCTTCATGCTGCCCAACTGGCACGAGGCCGCGATCATCTACCTGGGCGCCACGCTGGCCGGCATGGTGGTCAACCCGATCCTGCCTTCTCTGCGCGATCGGGAGCTGAGTTTCATCCTCGACGATGCGCAGAGCCGCGCGATCTTCATCCCCGCCCGGTTCGGCAACCACGACTACGCCGCGATGCTCACCCGGGTGTGCGGCGGGATGACCACGCCACCAGAAGTGGTGGTGCTGCGCGGGGATCCGGGCCCGCACCACTCATTCGCCGCCCTGCCGGCCGCGCCCGACCGGGCCCTGCCCACGCTCGACCCGGACGACGTCCGGATGATCATGTACACCTCCGGGACCACCGGACGCCCCAAAGGTGTGCTGCACAGCCACAACTCGATCAACGCGCTGATCCTGCAGCTGCGTCAGCACTGGATGATCGACCGCGGTGACACGTTCCTGGTGCCCTCCCCCATCGCCCACATCGGCGGTTCCATCTACGCGTTCGAATGCCCCCTGCTGTTGGGCAGCACCGCCGTACTGATGGAGCGCTGGAACGCCGAGGACGGCGTGGACCTGATGACCGAACGCAAGTGCACCCACATGGCCGGGGCGACACCGTTTCTGGAGCAGCTCCTAGGGGCTGCCGAACGAGCCGGTACCCGGCTACCGGATCTCAAGGTGTTCATCTGCGGTGGCGCATCGGTACCTCCGTCGCTGATCCGGCGGGCGTCGGACTACTTCGAGCGCGCCGTGGTCAGCCGGGTCTACGGCTCCACCGAGGTGCCGGTGACCACCGTTGGCTCACTGGCCCCCGGCGGCATCGAGCACGCTGCCGAGACCGACGGCCGTC
>NZ_JBSHHD010000130.1:0-1157 GCF_053618155.1 Agromyces sp. NPDC055658
CTCAACAGCCTGGGCTGGGCGCTGGACCTGGTGGCCAACCACACCCTGATCAACCGCGTGCTGATGGTCGGCTGGGGCAACATGTTCGACGCCGGCTACTTCTGGCACTACAACGAACTGTGGGTCGGCGGTTCGGCCGGACCGGGTGAGAAGTCGATGGTCTTCGGCATGATCATCACGGTCTTCGCGATGCGTTGCGCCGCCGCCATCGGATTCCTGCAGATGAAGCGCTGGGGCCACCAGTGGATGATCGTCACCTGCTGGATGGGCGTGCTCATCTGGTGCGTCTACGTCTTCAACATGACGATGTTCGCCGACGTCCGCTACGCCGGGGTGATCTTCCCGGTGATCGGCTGGTGGCTCTACGACATCTTCTACATCACCCCGTTCCTGGCGATCCCGTACCTGCACACGGTCAACCGCGAAATCTTCTCCGACTGAACAACTTCGAAAGGAGCGCATTGTGTCGAGCCCCGCAGAAAGCACTGAGACAGAACAAGACCCGGCCCAGGATCTACCGCCGGGCACCACCCCGTACTACGCGAACATGCACAAATGGATCAAGCGGGCCGTGCTGGTGTGCCTGGTCGCCCTGGTCGTCGAAGGCGCGTTCACGTTGCCGTTCATGGCCGTCTACTACGGCTACCCGACCCTGAGCATGACCGAGATCTGCAGCGAACTGCTCAAGGTCCGCTACTCCGACGACACGCTCGAGTGCAAGCACCCGTACCCGATGTTCGGTCCTCCGGAGGGCGCGGAGGGCAAGGACACCGCCCGCGACGAGTGGGGTATCCAGCCCACGCCGAAGTACGACCGGTTGGGCTTCCGCGAACTGGTGCGCCGTCACGAGGAACGCCTGGCCCGCCAGGCTCAAGAACAGCAGCCAAGGTAGGGACCGGCCGTGCCCAAATCGCCTGAAGAGCATGCCCGCAACTGGGACCTGCGCCACGAGGACTTCAACGACCACGACCTGCTCTACGAGGTGTATTCGGTGATGCGCCGGCGGGCACCGATCGCGCACACCGAGTCACCGTTCTTCCCGACCGACGGCGCCTGGGTCGCGGTGGGCTACGACGAGTGCTACCAGATCGCGCAGGACTGGCAGCACTTCTCCAGCAACCCGACCCCCGAGGGTGCCCTGCAGGCCGGCGGTGATC
>NZ_JBSHHD010000131.1:0-1154 GCF_053618155.1 Agromyces sp. NPDC055658
CGGTGACGAGGGCATGCCGCGGCGCTACGCGGACTACCTGCCCACCGATGGCTTCACCACGCTCAACGTGATCTCCACGATCGGTGCCTTCATCCTGGGCATCTCGACGCTGCCGTTCGTGTGGAACGTGTTCAAGAGCTGGCGCTACGGCGAGCCCGTGACGGTCGATGACCCCTGGGGTTACGGCAACTCGCTGGAGTGGGCGACCTCGTGCCCGCCGCCGCGGCACAACTTCACCGAGCTGCCCCGGATCCGTTCAGAGCGCCCGGCGTTCGAGCTGCACTACCCGCACATGGTCGAGCGGATGCGTGCCGAGGCCCACGTGGGCCGCACGCATCACCCAGAGCTCGAGTCTGCGGACAGCTCCAGCTGACGGGTGGCAGCATCCGGGGGTGAGCACGTCGAGGATGTTTCGATGATCGGTGCTCCGCGAGAGCGCTCGTCGGTACTGATCACCGTCACCGGAGTCGATCAGCCCGGTGTCACATCGGCGCTGTTCGAGGTGCTCGCCCGCCATCAGGTCGAACTACGCAACGTCGAACAGGTCGTGGTCCGCGGCCGGCTCACCCTGGGTGTGCTGGTCGCGGCGCCGGCTGAGACGGTCGACGGCGATGCGCTGCGCAGCGACGTCGAGACGGCGATTCACCGGCTCGGCCTGGACGTGACGATCGAGCGCAGTGACGACATGCCCGTCATGCGCGAGCCTTCGACCCACACCATCGTGGTGCTGGGCCGGCCGATCACCGCCGAGGCGTTCAGTGTGGTGGCCCGTGCGGTCGCGGGTCTTGGCGTCAACATCGACACGATCCGCGGCGTGTCCGACTACCCGGTGACCGGCCTGGAACTCCGGGTTTCGGTGCCGGCCGGCGCCGCGTACAGCCAACTGCAGTCGGCGTTGGCCCAGGTGGCCGTCGACGAAGGCGTCGACATCGCACTCGAGGATTACAGCCTGGCCCGGCGGGCCAAGCGGCTCATCGTGTTCGACGTCGACTCCACCCTGATCCAGGGCGAGGTCATCGAGATGCTGGCCGCCCGGGCCGGTATGGAAGCACAGGTGGCCGCTGTCACCGAAGCGGCGATGCGCGGCGAACTGGATTTCGCCGAGTCCCTGCACCGCCGGGTGGCGACCCTGGCCGGTCTGCCCGCCTCCGTGC
>NZ_JBSHHD010000132.1:0-248 GCF_053618155.1 Agromyces sp. NPDC055658
ACGGCGAGGCGGTCCAGGACGTCCTCGCAGAGCTCGCGCGAGAGCAGGAGACCCGGTTTGAACTGCAGGACACGGGGATCCAGCGTCGAGAAGATCGCCCACACCCCGTTCTCGTAGAGTTCCCGCATCACGAACTTGGCGCCTTCGGGGTGGTCGAACTCCAGGCCGATCACCACACCGTTCTGCCGGATACCGACGAACCAGTCCGGGTGGTCGGCCTGGATGCGCTGCAGCCCGTGGTCGAAGAT
>NZ_JBSHHD010000132.1:258-818 GCF_053618155.1 Agromyces sp. NPDC055658
GCGATGTAGTGGACCATCGAGCGCACTTCGGGGCGGGTGGAGATCTCGAGCGTCTTCAGCGCGGCGACACAGCCCAGCTCGGCGCCGCCGAAGGTGGAGATGTGGCCGAAGCCGTCCTCGTCGAGCCACTTCGCGGCGCGATCGCTGAGCAGGGCCGCCGTGATCGGGTACATGCCACCGGACAGGCCCTTGCCGGTCACCAGGATGTCGGGCTCGATCCCGTGTTTGGTGATGCACCACAGCTCACCGGTGCGCATCAGGCCGGTCTGGACCTCGTCGGCGATGTACAGGGTGCCGTGCTTCTCGGTGATGGCCTTGACGGCTTCCAGGTAACCCGGTGCGGGAAGCGGGAATCCGTAGGTGGCCGGGATGGTCTCCATGATCACCGCGGCGACATCGCCGGGGGCCAGCACGCGTTCCATCGCCTCGATGTCGTTGAACGGCACCTGGAGGAACTCGTCGGGCTGGTCGGCCAGGAAGAACTTGGCGAACCGGTCGTCGCCGGTGGCCACGGCCAGGCCGGTGTGGCCGTGGTAGGCCTTGACGATCGAGACGATCTT
>NZ_JBSHHD010000132.1:828-1154 GCF_053618155.1 Agromyces sp. NPDC055658
GCGTTTGGTCGCGTGCCGGGCGCTCTTGAGCGCGATGTCGATCGCCTCACCGCCTCCGGACCCGTAGGCCACCTTCTTGATCGACGCCGGCGCGGTCTCGACGAGGCGCTGCGCCAGGGCGGTGCGGGCCACCGATGGGAAGTGGTGGTTGCCGACGTCGAAATGCTCCATGCCCTCGGTGATCGCCTGCATCACTTCGGGATTGCGGTGACCGAGGTTGTAGGTCCCACCGTTGAGATGCAGATCGATCAGGCGGCGCCCGCCCATATCCCACAGGAAATATCCCTCGCGGCGGTCGATCACCAGATCGACACCGGTGTCAGTCC
>NZ_JBSHHD010000133.1:0-1152 GCF_053618155.1 Agromyces sp. NPDC055658
GCTTCCAGCAGCCGGGCTTGCCCTCGGGCCCGCCCTTGGCGTTGACCCGTGGCAGGTTGTCCGGATACACGTAGGCGTTGCCCACGCCGATGCTCGACAAGGTTCCAGTGCTGTCGAACGAATACCCGTTGTCGCCGCCGAACGTCGCATAGAAGGCGGGCGCGACGTCGTGGTAGTTGCGGATGGTGCAGAACAGCTGCCCCTGGTACTTGTCGAACAGTTTCGACGTCGGGATCAGGTCCTGTGCGCCGCGCTGCAGATACGGGCCGCCGCGCTCGAGGATGTCGGAACCGGTGCCGGCGAAGCCGATCGCCGCGATCAGTGCGGCGTCGAGTTGACCGCGCTGGGAGTTGAAGGTGGCGGCACTGCGCGCGGCGTCGGCCAGGCCGTCGAACAGGTCGGGTCCGGCCGCCGCATAGCGTTCGCCGAGATCGGCCAGGGCGGCGATGTCGTGGCGCAGCGCGGGCATGCGCGGGTTCACATCGCCGAGGATCGTGTTGCCGTCGGCCAGCGACTGCCCGAACGCACTGCCCAGCCCGGTCAAGGCCTGGGCAGTGGCCGACAAGGTCTGGTTCAGCTTGATCGGGTCGACCTGTTCGGTGATGGCGGTGATGGTCTCGAACAAACTGTTGAACTCGGTGGTGACCGCCGTGACGTCGAGCGGGGTGGAGCTCGAAACCCGTTGTGGGCTGGGATGTTCCGGCGAGGTGAAGGCGACGTATTTGTTGCCGAAGACCGTGGTCGCCTGAATCGAGGTCTGGACGTTGGCCGGTAGGAGGTCCATGTACTTCGGGTTGATGTCGAGCCGCACCAGGGCCCGGACCGGGTTACCGTCGGCGCTCACCGTGGCCACGCGGCCGATAGGAACCCCGTTGTAGGTCACCTTCGAACCAGGATCGAGAACCAGGCCCGCCCGCGAGGCCAGCAGGGTCAGCGGGGTCTTGGGTTCGAAAGCGCCCCGGAACTGCGCCACGATCAACCCGAATGCGAGCGCGAGGATCACCAAGAGCACTGCACCGGCCATGCGATACGGCGGATTACGGTGATCGGCAAACACTTTGCGAGACTCTATGGCATGGCCGCGCGAGGCAGTGTAGATCCGCAAAAGACCAGGGCGGCGGTCGCCGCCGTGGCCGACTGGCTGCGCGAACC
>NZ_JBSHHD010000134.1:0-1133 GCF_053618155.1 Agromyces sp. NPDC055658
CCTCGGTGCACGCCTGTCTGGCCGAACAACTCGGCACCGCGTCGGTGCCGTTCCCGGCGGACCTGATGTCCGCCCGCCTGGCCACCGCCGCAGACGCGGTACCCGAACTGCACCAACATGTTTCATTGATCGAGGACCGCTACCGCAAACTGGCCGACGAGCAGGTGAGCGTGCAGCGGATCCACGGCGATCTGCATCTGGGCCAGGTGCTGCGGACCCCGGAGCGGTGGCTGCTGATCGACTTCGAAGGGGAACCCGGCCAGCCACTGGAGCTCCGCCGCAGCTCGGATTCCCCGCTGCGTGACGTCGCGGGCATGGTGAGGTCGTTCGAGTACGCGGCGTATGCACGGCTGGTGGAGCTGGCAGGAGACGACGAGCGGGCCCGGCAGGTGGCTGCCAGGGCGCGGGAATGGGCCGACCGCAACAGCGCGGCGTTCTGCGACGGCTATGCCGCGGTGGCCGGCGTCGATCCGCGCGAGTACGCCGCCCTGCTGGCGGCCTATGAACTGGACAAGGCGGTGTACGAGGCGGCCTACGAGGCCCGGTTCCGGCCCAGTTGGTTACCCATCCCGCTGGGGTCGGTGGCGCGCCTGCTCAGTTAGTCACCTATCTTCATTAGTATGCCTAATCAGCCCACGCGCCGATCGGCGTCCGGTGGGCTGCTGATCGCGGTGCTCGCGGCGGCGGGCATCAGCGTCTCGCTCATGCAGACCCTGATGATCCCGCTCATCCCGCAACTGCCAGCGCTGCTCGACACCAGCCCGGCCAACGCGTCGTGGGCGATCACCGCGACCCTGCTGACCGGTGCTGTCGCCACGCCCGTGCTGGGCCGGCTCGGAGACATGTACGGCCCCAAACGGATCCTGGTGCTGTGCGCGGCAATGCTGTTCGCCGGATCGGTCATCGCAGCCACCACCACGTCGCTGATCCCGCTGGTCATCGGACGCGGCCTGCAGGGATTCGGCGCTCCGGTGATCCCGTTGGGCATCAGCGTGCTGCGCTCCGCCCTGCCCGCCGAGCGGGTGGCCTCGGCGATGGGGCTGATGAGCGCGTCGTTGGGCGTCGGTGGTGCGATGGGTCTGCCGCTGTCGGCGGTGATCGCCGAACACTTCAACTGGCATGCCCTGTTCTGG
>NZ_JBSHHD010000135.1:0-1124 GCF_053618155.1 Agromyces sp. NPDC055658
AAGGTACTGGCGGCCAAGCCGACCAGGGTGCCCTCTACCTCGGCAGCAATCGCGATGACACCGGACGGAAAGTGGCCGAACGCTTCACGCAGCGACGTCGGGCTCAGTTCTGTTGCACTCATAACACCTCCATCTTCACACAGCGCCGTGTCACACCTGCTCCGCCCGTCCGTACCCGTGAGCGGCGGCGACGTCCGGGTGCGCTCGCACCCGGCTCTTCCACGCATTGCGCCCGTACACCGCATAGATGCGGTCGTTCGAAGGGTCCACACTCACGCCCCGGGCGTGGGCCGCGAGTTCGTCGGGCAGCGTCAGCACCGGCAGGCCGGCGTCGAGCCGGGGATTGAAGAAGTACGGTACCGAGATGCGCTCGGTGGTACTCACCTGCACGCGGTGCTCGGTGGCCCGCAGGTAGCCGCCGCTGGCGATCTCCAGCATCTCGCCGATGTTGACGATGAAAGCCCCCGGCAGCGGATCGACATCGATGTACGTGCCGTCGCTGCCACGGACCTGCAGACCTCGGGTGTCAGGCTCGGCCAGGAGCAGGGTCAGCACCCCCGCGTCACGGTGTGCACCGACCCCCTGGTCGGTCTCGGCCTGCGCCGGGTACCGAACGATCTTGATCAGGGTCGCCGGGGTGTCGGCGAACGCGGCGTCGAACACCCCGGGGTCGGCACCGAGGCCGGCGGCCCAGCGCTGCAACAGCACGCGCCCGACCCGGGCCAGTTCGGCATCCCACTGCGCGACGACCTCGGGGAGCTCCGGCAGACCCGCAGGCCACTGGTTGGGACCTTGCAGCCGCAGATAGTCCTGATCGGGGTCGGCCAGCGGGGTGCGCTCAGGTCCGATGTCGATCTGTTCACGCCAATCGACCCGTCCGCCGGTGAGCTCACCACCCAACCGGGTGTAACCGCGGAAATGCGGGCTGTTGGTCATCGCCACCGCGTCCTTGGCCGCCTGCGGCAGCGCGAACAAGCGGCGGGCGGCGGCCAGCAGCCGGTCCGACAACTCGCTCGGCACCCCGTGGCCGGTCAGGTAGAAGAAGCCCACGTCGTGAGCGACCTGGCGCAGCCGCTCCGGCGCGTCGTTCAGATCGACGACCGGCAAGGCCGTCCGCACAGACG
>NZ_JBSHHD010000136.1:0-1122 GCF_053618155.1 Agromyces sp. NPDC055658
GGTTCACAACTGGTACCGCGCCCATAACGCCGCTGTGGTCGCCGCCTATCTCGACCATGAACAGCTGGCGGCGAAGGAGAACCCGATCGAGCGGTTCTTCATCAACCTGGTGCTGGTGCGGGTGCTGTTCGCTCACGCACTCGTCGCAGCGCCCCGTCTCGCGCTCGGCTGGTGCGCCCCGCTCGCCCCCTTGCTCGGCGACCCACGTCTGGGCATGACCGGCATCTTCCTGTCCCTCTCGCGAGTTCTGCCCGACACGTACCCGCTCGGAGGGAAGCTCTCGGACTACGTTGACGACGAACACAGCTTCGGCCACGTCCTCGACATCGGGCTGATCCGTCCACGCATCGAGGCACTGTTCGCGTGGTCCGCCGATGAGCTCGGAGAGTCACGCGTTCCGGCCCTACTCGTCGACGGCGTGCCCGCCTATTCAGGAATCGACAACGCTGCCGTCTGGAACCTCCCGCCGCATGTCCCGGCGCGCCTCATCCGGCGTTTGATACCCGTCTCGTGATCGGGGCCGTGCGAAAGCTCTTGTCCGACTTGGAGCGAGGCACCTCTGTCGAATCAGATGCCGGCCTCCGCCGCACCGGGCTTTTCACCCGCAGAACTACGGAGGAGGCCAGCACCTTTCGTCATGGCGCGGGTGCGAGCGTGTCCGGACACAGCTCATGTTGGGCGGCGTCCACCATTTGAGGATTTGCCCAACCGATCAATTCAAAGGACATCAGGACATTTTCCGGGGTCGCACCGTCGTAGTGAAGCTTGTCGCAGATGGTGCGACCGAGCGCCAGCAACGACGTCGATGGCAAGAGTTGGGGCCCGAGCGCGCCGAGATAACTCTGCTCATCAGCGTGAGCATTTCCTGATGCTCCAATCGCGAACGACACGAAACTTGCTGCTATGACCATGGATAGCGTCATCCGGCGACTGACCGCTTGGCTTTTCACGAGCGGAACGGTACCGGTCCAGTTGGATCTATCTGTGGCTTTCAACTAAATTATCTGACTAGATCGTCAATTTTTTGGCTCTGTTGCCGTATTCGTGGGTCATGGACGGCCGGGTAGTGCTGGTCGGTGTCCGCCGAGGGTGAGCATGGCTAGGGCGATGAGGGGTGGGGGG
>NZ_JBSHHD010000137.1:0-1118 GCF_053618155.1 Agromyces sp. NPDC055658
GTCGTGGTGGGACCGAACGGGCAGGTGCTCAACCTCAACGCGGCCGCCGAAAAAGCCCTGCGCGGCGATGACGGACTTCAGGTCACCGCCGGTCGCATCACAGCGGCCGACGCCGCGGCCAACAGAACCCTCAACCGCGCCCTCAACTCGGCACTGACCGGCACCTCCGACAACATTCGCGGCGGGATCTCGTTCACCGTCCAAAGGCCCTCGGATGCAAGGCCGTTCATCCTCCACGTCCTGCCGTTACACCGCCTCGAGGAGCCGGACCGGCGACGGGCGCTGGTGATACTGATCGATCCCGCCCACGAAGCCGAACCCAGCACGGCACTCCTGCAACGCCTGTACCACCTGACCCGTACCGAGGCCGACATCGCACTGCGCGTCGCCCACGGCTCCGACCCCAAACACATCGCCGAGGACCTGTCGATATCGATCACCACCGTGCGTACGCATCTGCACCGGATCTTCGACAAGACCGACACGCACCGCCAGGTTGAACTGGTGCGACTGCTGCTAACCCTGCATCCGGTGGCGTGAGTTCAGCCGATCAACTCCTGCCCCAGATAACCGTCGGGTGTCCGCACCCCGCCGGGCACCACGAACACCGACGACCCGATGGCCGTGGTCCACTGGTTGAGCGCATCGAACTGGGCCAGGCGGCGCTGCACCGGCAGGAACTGCTCGTCGATATCGCGTTGGAAGGTCGCGAAGATCAACCCGGTGTTCGAGGTCTGACCGGGTCCCGGCGGATCGTCGTAGTTGTAGGGCCTGCGCAGAAAGCGTTCCCGCGTGCCACGATGGTGCGCCAGCGCGACATGCGAGTTCTGCGGAATGACCGGAATTCCGTTGTGCATCAAGGAGAAATCCGGTTCGTCCGCCTCACGGCTCCCGGTCAGTGGAGCCCCGGAATCCAGGGTGCGGCCGACGGTGAACTCCTTGCTCTGACGGTCCAGCTCGTCCCAGGTGTCCAGGTGCATGGCGATGCGCCGGATGACCATCAGCGTGCCGCCGGCCAGACCCGGGTGCACCGGGCCGGACATCCAGACCAGATCATCGAAGTCGGCGGCGGTGAGGTTCGCGGTGCCGTCGACCTGTCCCATCAGGTTGCGCATGGT
>NZ_JBSHHD010000138.1:0-1110 GCF_053618155.1 Agromyces sp. NPDC055658
GAGCAGCACCGCACCGAGATGGGACGCAGCCGCCAAGCGCCATTGCTGCGCACCGTCGAACCCGCCGGAGATCGGGTGGGGGGACGGCGGTTCTGGAACGCGCTGTGGCGCCGGCCGCCCAACTGCGCCGTCACGGGCTCCGACGAGCTGTCCTCGTTGTTCGGCCGGAAGTTCAGTCTGGACGCCACCCCGTCGCGGCGCGGTGTGCCGGCGCGGGCGCTGTTCCAAGCCGTCGGATCTGATGCAACGTTCGCGACCTACGACGAGGTCGAGGCAAGACTGCTGGGTGACCCGTCGCTGCGGGTGGCCGTGCTGACGTCGCAGTGGGCCGGTGGACGGCAGGGTGGTCACGCCTATCTGGCCGTCAAGGTCGACGGCCAGGTGCAGCTGTACGACCCGCACACCCGGCAGTACTCGCCGTGGCCACCACATTGGGGCCGGCACGCGGTGACCCAGACCGCGGTCGGCTACCTGCGCACCAACGGCGATCCGGTCGGGCCGATGACCGCCGACGTGCCGTTGCAGCTCGACGCGGCCGATGCCGTCGGCAATGTGCAAGGCCCCCAGACTGATCCGGACTTCACCCGGCGGCAGGCCGAGTACCGCGCCCAGGATCCGGCCACCCGGCTCGTGGACAGCCGCTACGCCGAGCCACTGGGTGACGTGGTCGACAACGCCTCCGACCATGCCCGGGTCCAACAACTCGCCCGGGACCTGTCCGGTGTGTACGGGCCCTACCGCATCCAGTTCAGCGCGGTGAACCTGCCCGGCGAGGTCATGCTCACCGGCGACATCTACGACGGCGATACCAAGATCGGGAAGATCCAGCGGTCGTTCGACAGGGACAGCGCGGGCAACCTCGTCGCGTATCACAGCGGCTTCGTCATCAATAAGAAGTTGCCCGACGGCACGCCATTGCGGGGCAGGGGATTCTCGAAGGCGGTGACCTCCGAGCTCGAACGCTTCTACGTGAACTCGGGCATCGACCGGATCGAGCTGACCACCCACGACAAGGGTGCCTTCGCCTGGGCCCGACGAGGCTACGCCTGGGATCCCGGGGCCCGTCAGCTGCAGGAATCGCTCGACCGGGTGAAGATGTCGGCCGGCCAG
>NZ_JBSHHD010000139.1:0-1103 GCF_053618155.1 Agromyces sp. NPDC055658
GTTCCGCTGTACACCGCGGAGTTGTTGAACCTGGGCAAGTTTCCCTACAAATCCAGCTGGGTCGAGAACGACGCGACGGGCAAGCCGCGCATGCAGTACGACGGCAGCCCGGCGATCCGCTACATGGAGTATCCGGTGCTCACCGGGCTCTACCAGTACGTGTCGATGTCGTTGGCCAAGACCTACACCGCGGTGACCAAGCTGGTGTCGGTGCCGCTCATCGCCGAAGTGGTGATGTTCTTCAACATCTCGGCTTTCGGCCTGGCACTGGCCTGGTTGGCCACGGTATGGGCCACCTCGCGATTGGCCGGCCGGCGGGTGTGGGATGCCGCGCTGGTGGCAGGCTCGCCGATCGTGATCTTCCAGGTGTTCACCAATTTCGACGCGTTGGCGACTGCTGCCGCCGCGGGCGCGATGCTGGCCTGGGCCCGGCGAAAACCGGTGTGGGCCGGGGCGCTGATCGGAATCGGCGTGGCGGCCAAGCTGTACCCGCTGCTGCTGTTCGTCCCGCTGCTGCTGCTCGGGCTGCGCACGGGGCGCCTGCGCGAGGTCGGTAAGGCCGCGGTGACCGCGGTCGTGACGTGGTTGGTGATCAATCTGCCGATCATGGTGCTCTTCCCACGGGGATGGTCAGAGTTCTTCCGGCTCAACACCCGTCGCGGCGATGACATGGACTCGCTCTACAACGTGGTGAAGTCGTTCAGCGACTGGCGCGGCTTCGACCCGGATCTCGGTTTCTGGCAGCCGCCGACGGTGCTCAACACCGTCACCGCCGTGTTGTTCGCGGCCTGCTGTATCGCGATCGGCTACATCGCGCTGACCGCACCGCAGCGGCCGCGGGTGGCGCAACTGGCATTCCTGGTGGTGGCCGCGTTCCTGCTGACCAACAAGGTGTGGAGCCCGCAGTTCTCGCTGTGGCTGGTGCCGCTGGCGGTGCTGGCCCTGCCGCATCGCCGAATCCTGTTGGCGTGGATGACGATCGACGCCCTGGTGTGGGTGCCGCGCATGCTCTACCTGTACGGCGAACAGAACAAAGGTCTGCCCGAACAGTGGTTCACCACCACGGTGTTGGTTCGCGACCTTGCGGTGATCGTGTTGTGTGC
>NZ_JBSHHD010000140.1:0-1103 GCF_053618155.1 Agromyces sp. NPDC055658
TGTCGCCGTCCTTCCTGTTCGACGATCACGACGGCCACGTCATGCCCGCCGCGTTCCTGGTGTCCGGCGCCGTCACCCGGCTCGCCCCGTTCTCCTGGGTGCTGGCCGCGGTGAGCCTGGTGGTGATGCAGCTGCTGGCCTCGCTGGCGTTGCTACGGGCACTGTGGGTGATCCTGGGCTGGCGGCCGGTGCTGCTCGTGCCGCTGACGTTCGCGTTGTTCACTCCCCTGGCGTTGCCCGGGTTCGCGTGGTGGGCGGCGGGGCTGAACACGCTGCCGATGCAGGCCGCGCTGGCGTGGGTGGTGGGTGAGGCCGTACTGCTCGTGCGGACCGGGTCGTCGCGGCACGCCGTCACGGGTGTGCTGGTTTTTCTGGGCGGTCTGCTGTTCTTCGAGAAGGCCGCGGTGATCCCGTTCGTGGCGTTCGCGGTGGTGGCTCTCCTCGGGTACGTCACCGGGACTTACAGCGTGCGCGAGGTGTGGCAGCGCGGTCTCCGGCTGTGGGTCGCGTCCCTGGCCCTGATCGTGGCGTGGATCGGGGTCTACCTCGTCGTCGTCGATCAGAAGCGGTGGAGCTTCGACCTGGCCATGACCTGGGACCTGCTCAGCCGCTCGTTCACGCACGGCATCGTGCCCGGACTCGTGGGCGGGCCATGGTCCTGGCAGCGCTGGGCCCCGGCATCCCCGTGGGCCACGCCGCCGGTCTCCGTGATGGTGCTGGGCTGGGTGGTCTTGGTCGTCGCGGTGGCGGTGGTACTGATACGCAAGACCCGTATCTGGCCGGTGCTGGTCGTGGCCCTGGGCTACGCCGTGGCCTGCCAGATCCCGATCTATCTGATGCGCTCGTCCCGGTTCACCGCGTTGGAGCTGGCGCAGACGCTGCGGTACCTGCCTGATTTGGTCGTGGTGCTGGCGCTACTGGCGGCCGTGGGATTCTGTGCGCCGAACCGGGATTCACGGTTCTCTTCCTATCTTTCGGCCTCGCGGGCGCGCACTGCCGTATGTGTCGGTCTTGCAGCGCTTTTCGTGGCAAGCAGCCTGTATTCGACCCACACCTTCCTGAAGGTGTGGCAGGACAATCCGGTGCCGGCCTATCTGAACAAC
>NZ_JBSHHD010000141.1:0-1094 GCF_053618155.1 Agromyces sp. NPDC055658
GCACATCGACGCCATCAGGCACGCCGCGCAGGATGCCGTCAAGGGCACTCCCCTGGCCGGGTCCAGGATCTATCTGGCCGGTACTGCCGCCACCTACAAAGACATTCAGGACGGCGCCAGGTACGACCTCATGATCGCGGCAATCGCGGCACTCAGCCTGATCCTGCTGGTGATGATGTTCATCACCCGCAGCATCGTCGCCGCGATCGTCATCGTGGGCACCGTGGCCCTGTCCCTCGGCGCCTCGTTCGGACTTTCCGTGCTGATCTGGCAGGACATCCTCGGCATCGACCTGTACTGGATCGTGCTCGCGCTGGCCGTCATCCTGCTGCTGGCCGTGGGGTCGGACTACAACCTGCTCCTGGTCTCCCGGTTCAAGGAGGAGATCCACGCGGGCCTCAAGACCGGCATCATCCGCTCGATGGGTGGCACCGGCGGCGTGGTGACATCGGCGGGCATGGTGTTCGCGGCGACCATGGCGGCCATGCTGGGCAGTGACCTGGTGGTGCTGGCCCAGATGGGGTCGACGATCGCGATCGGCCTGCTGCTGGACACCTTGATCGTGCGGTCGCTGCTGATGCCGTCGATCGCCACCCTGCTGGGCCGGTGGTTCTGGTGGCCGCAGGTCATCCAGTCGGCGGCGTCGAAGCGGCGACTGGCCGAGTTGCGGCGCCGGCCGACATACAAAGCCTCCGCACAGCCCTGACTTAATAAGCAGAGCCAACCTAATTGGTGGAAGCCGGAAACGTCCGCTTCCGCTGACTCTGGACCGACGGGGCGATCCACAGTCTGGTTCTGCAAGTTCAGAGGGGTTGGAAGATGCTGAAGTCCATCGCCATCAGCGCCGCAGCGGCCGGCGCACTGGGCCTGGCCGCACTCGGGATCGGCACGGGGGTGGCCAATGCGGCTCCTGCGCCGGTCGCCGGATCGGGAGTCGGTTGGGCCGAGCACCCGGGGTGGGGCTACGGCCCCGGCCCGTGGGGCCCGCCGCCGCCTCCGCCGCCCGCCTACGGGGCCGGTTGGGGCTATGGCGGCTATGGCCCGCCGTCGGTCTGTGCCACCGGGCCGTTCCGGCTGGTGCAGGTCTGTAGCTG
>NZ_JBSHHD010000142.1:0-1090 GCF_053618155.1 Agromyces sp. NPDC055658
CGGCAACCCAGTACGCCGCGGTCGAGTAGACCCGGGTGGCCGCCATCACGCCGATGTTCTCGGCGTAGGTGGTGGTGGCCGATCCGCCCCCGGCGCCGGCCAGCACGGTGGCCACGCCGTCGGCGGCCAGCGCACGGCCGATCATCGGATCGAGATCGGTGCCGGTCATCTGCCCCACCGACTTGACGTGCCCGATGTTCTCGGCGACCAGTGCGATCACCGCGGGCAGGAACAGCGGCAGAACCGCCAGGTTGAACGTCGGGGTGTGGAACTCGGGCAGCCCCAGCCACGGTGCCGCGGCGATCGCCGCGGTGTCCACATCGCCGAGGACCAGTGCCAGCAGATACCCGATCAGTACCGCGCCGAAGATGGCCAGCCTGCCGATCAGGCCCTTGAAGAACGCCAGCGTGGCGACGAGCAGCACCAACGTCACCAGCCCGACCAAGGGTCCCTTCTCGAAATTGGCCTTGGCGGCCGGCGCGAGGTTGAAGCCGATCAGTGCGACGATCGCGCCCGTCACCACCGGCGGTAGGGCCAGGTCGATCCAGTGGGTGCCGACCAGGTGCACCACCGCTCCGATGAGGATCAACAACACCCCGACCGCGATCAAACCGCCCAGCGCGCTTCCGGTTCCGTGCGAGGCCACCGCCGCGGTGACCGGGGCGATCACCGAGAAACTCGACCCCAGGTAGCTCGGCAACCGGTTGCCGGTGATGAGCAGGAACAGAATGGTGCCAACACCGGAGAACAGCAGCGTGGTGGCGGGCGGAAAGCCGGTGAGCACCGGGACCAGGAACGTGGCACCGAACATGGCCACCACATGCTGGGCCCCGATACCGATGGTGCTGGACCAATTGAGCCGTTCCCCGGGGTTGACGACGAAGTCGTCATCGGTGCGCGTCTCGACGTACTTCCAACTCAGCGGAATCACGAATGTGACTACACACCATGATCGGCTGCCGCGCACGCGGACTGCGGCAAGAATCAACCGTGATGACAACCAACCTGGCGCGCTGGGTCCCCGGACTGGCGCAGTTCACCGGCTACCGGCGGTCCTGGCTGCGCGGCGACGTCCTGGCCGGGGTGACAG
>NZ_JBSHHD010000143.1:0-1081 GCF_053618155.1 Agromyces sp. NPDC055658
GGGTCAGGCCGACCACACCGCCCTTGGACGACGAGTAGGCCGCCTGGCCGATCTGGCCGTCGAAGGCCGCGACGCTGGTCATGTTGACGATCGCTCCGCGCTCGCCGGTGTCGGTGAGCTCGTTGCGGCTCATCGCGGTGGCGGCCAGCCGGATGCAGTCGAAGGTGCCGACCAGGTTGATGGCCAGGACCTTCTTGTAGACGTCCAGGTTGTGCGCCGACTCGAATTCGCCGTCCTTGCCGATGGTGCGCTGGGCCCAGCCGATACCGGCCGAGTTCACCAGGGCCCGCAGCGGACCGAGGTCTGCGGCGGTGTTGACCGCGTCGAGGATCTGGTCGGTGTTGGTGACGTCGACGGTGACGAACACACCGCCGATCTCGTGGGCGAGGGCCTCGCCCTTATCCGCCTGCAGGTCAGCCACGACGACGCGGGCTCCCTTGGCAGCCAACTGGCGGGCAGTCGCCGCGCCGATACCTGATGCGCCACCGGTGACGATGGCGCTTGCTCCGTTGAGTTCCACGCCCAACACACTAAGCCCCTGCCCTACCCGATCCACCGGTTGGTCAGCTAAGGCCGTCGGTAGGCTGACGCCATGGCTTCCGGGACGTCCAGAGTCGATATCCGACGCGCGGACGACCGCGGTGCGAGCACGACCGATTGGCTGCAGTCGCGGCACTCGTTCTCATTCGCCGACTACTACGACCCGGCCAACACCCACCACGGGTTGTTGCTGGTGAACAACGACGACATCGTCGCGCCCGGCGCCGGCTTTGACACCCACCCGCACCGGGACATGGAGATCGTCACGTGGGTGCTGTCGGGCCAGTTGGCGCACAAGGATTCGATGGGCAACTCCGGGGTGATCTACCCGGGCCTGGCCCAGCGGATGTCGGCCGGAACGGGTGTGCAGCATTCCGAGAAGAACGGGTCTTCCAGTGAGCCCGTGCATTTCGTGCAGATGTGGGTGCTCCCCGACACCGCCGGGGTGACGCCGGGCTATCAGCAGCAGGAGATAGAGCTGGCCGCTACGTTGACGCCGATCGCCTCCGGCGCCGTCGACGCGGCCGTCACCCTGCACAAC
>NZ_JBSHHD010000144.1:0-1080 GCF_053618155.1 Agromyces sp. NPDC055658
CCGCCACCAACTCGGCCGGGCACGCCTCCCCACCGGTGACCAGAGTCTTCAGTTCGGGCAGACGGTTACGGTCCAGAGTTGCCACCACCGTCGGGGTGATCAACGCCGCCTCAACCTTGTGGTCCTCGATCACCGCTGTCAGTGCGTCACCGGCGTAGGAATCCGGCGGGGCCACCACCAGCGCCGCCCCCGAAGCCACCGCCCACAACCACTCGAACACCGAGGCATCGAATGTCGGCGCGGCCACCATCAACACCCGCGCACCAGCACCCACCCCGAACAACTCACGATGCGCCGCAGCCACACCCAACACACCGGCATGACTGATCGCCACACCCTTCGGCGTGCCCGTGGACCCCGACGTGAAAATCACATACGCCGCATCATCAACACTCAACGACGCCAACCGATCCGCATCCGTCACCGGCTCCGCGGAGCTTGCCGAAAGGTCCAGTGACACCACGTCCATCACCGGGCGAGTCCCGGATCCCTCGACGGCGTCGCTGCCACGGGCCAGAACGCACACCGCCTCGGCGGCGTCCAGCACCGTCGCGATCCGCTCGGCCGGGTGGGTCCGGTCCACCGGCACGTACACACCGCCGGCCTTGAGCACGGCCCACCAGGCGATCACCAGGTCAGCCGACCGGCCGATCGCCACGCCGACAGCACGCTCCGGACCGACGCCGGCCCCTATCAGCACCCGAGCCAACCGGTTCGAAGCCTCGTCCAACTCGCGGTATGACAGCTGACGGGACCCGTCGATGATTGCGACGGCATCCGGATCGGCGGTCACCGCAGCAGTCAACAACTCGGGGGCAAGACCCACCGGAGCGTCGACTCCAGCGCCAGACCATTCGTACGACACCAGATCCTGCTCGTCACCATCGAGCAGCGTCACCTCACCCACGACTGCCGACGGGTCGGAGACCACAGCCTCGAGTACCCGCCCGAACCAACCGACCAACCGCTCGATGCTGGAGCGGTCGAACAGATCCGTGGCGTATGTCACTGTGCCGGCAGCACCCTCGCCGGGCACGTCCCTGAGATCAATGTCCAAATCCCATTTGGAGGTGTGGGTAT
>NZ_JBSHHD010000145.1:0-1078 GCF_053618155.1 Agromyces sp. NPDC055658
CTCCCGGATCGGCTCGCGGGGTGAACAGGTGCGGCTCGTCGTCACCGACCCGGAGTTGTCCGGCGCACGACGCGCACCATCTGGTCGACGGCGCGCCGCAGCCGCCGCATTCCCGCGGCAGGATGAGGTCGAACATGCCAGGGCGCTCAGCGCGTCAGCGCGGTGAGCACATCGCCGAACGCCCCCTGGGCCAGTACCGAGATGGTCTGGGTCTGCGGGTCCAGCGAGGTGATCCGCTGCAGGTCACCGTTCCAGTGATAAAGGTTGCCGCTGATCGGGCCCGGGTTGCCGGCACTGAGCGTCTGGCACAGGTGCGCCATGGCGTTCACCGCCGCGAGCACCGGACCCGCGGCGTGTATCGGATGGACCATGAGCAGGTTTCGCGACGGCGCGCCGACGATCACCCCGTGCGGTGTCACCGGCAGGTAATCGGGCACCAAGGCCCCGATGTCGAGAATCTTCGAGCCGACGAACACCGATTCGCCGGCCAGGATCGAGAATTCCGCATCATCGTCACTGCGGCGGATGACCTCGTCGATCGGCTCGGCGACGGTGTTGCACCGACCCGCCTCGCGCAACCTGCCTGCGTCGCGGGCCGAGACCTGGTCGGCGTTGAGGTAGGCGACGACGTCCGGGTAGTCGATGCACAGCACCTCGGTCAGGCCGTCGGCGACAGGCCATCCGTACGACAGCATGCCCCCTGGTGAGGACTCGACCTGTTCGGCCGACAGCACCCTGGCCCGCACCCGTTCGAGCAGTTCGGAGAAGTCCATGTCCTCGACCCTGGGACGGTCCCGCGCGGCGAGCATGTCCGCGAAGTGCTTGTCCACCAGTGCGGGCCAATCCTGTTGCCCGGCATTGCGACACGAGCGGACCAGGTTGTCGAGACCGTAACTCGACCCGTCCGAACACTTCACCGTGGCACCGTCCGCGTCGAACACCGCCTCGACCCGGCGCGCCGCCAGCACCTCCAGCGTGAGGCGCCGAATATGCGCCATCTCGTCGGCCGTCATCGCCGGATACGCGTCGTCACGATCTTCTGCCATGCCGCCCCCTCGGTCGGCCCCCAGCCTATGTC
>NZ_JBSHHD010000146.1:0-263 GCF_053618155.1 Agromyces sp. NPDC055658
CTGCAGGTCGAGTTGAATCACATCGACCAGTCGGTGTTGCCGACGGGCTTCCGTACCGAGACCAACGACACCCGGATCCTCGCGTGTGCGGCCAATCTCGCTGCGGAGGGTAAGCATGTCACGCTGGTGAGCAAGGACATCCCGTTGCGCGTCAAAGCCGGCGCGGTCGGCCTGGCTGCCGACGAGTACCACGCGCAGGATGTCGTGGTGTCCGGCTGGACCGGGATGACCGAATTCGATGTCGCGCCAGAGGATATCGACAC
>NZ_JBSHHD010000146.1:273-1076 GCF_053618155.1 Agromyces sp. NPDC055658
TTCTCCGACGGCGAGATCGATCTGACCGAGGCTCGGGATCTGCCCTGCCACACCGGAATTCGGTTGCTGGGTGGCAGTTCGTCGGCGCTCGGGCGGGTCAACGCCGAGAAGCGGGTGCAGCTGGTCCGCGGTGATCGCGAAGTGTTCGGCCTCCGGGGAAGGTCAGCCGAACAGCGCGTCGCCCTCGATCTGCTGCTCGACGAGTCCGTCGGCATCGTCTCGCTCGGCGGCAAGGCCGGCACCGGCAAATCCGCGCTCGCTCTGTGCGCGGGCCTGGAAGCCGTGCTGGAACGGCGAACTCAGCGCAAGGTCGTGGTGTTCCGTCCGCTGTATGCGGTCGGTGGACAGGATCTCGGCTACCTTCCCGGCAGCGAGAGCGAGAAGATGGGTCCATGGGCCCAGGCCGTCTTCGACACCCTCGAAGGGTTGGCCAGCCCGTCGGAGCTGGAAGAGGTTCTCGCCCCCGGAATGCTGGAAGTGCTTCCGTTGACCCACATTCGGGGCCGGTCCCTGCACGACTCGTTCGTCATCGTCGATGAGGCGCAGTCGCTGGAACGCAACGTGCTGCTGACCGTGCTGTCACGGCTCGGTGCGGGTTCGCGGGTGGTGCTGACCCACGACGTGGCCCAGCGCGACAACCTGCGGGTGGGCCGCCACGACGGTGTCGCGGCGGTGATCGAGAAGCTCAAGGGCCACCCCTTGTTCGCCCACATCACGCTGCAGCGCAGTGAACGTTCGCCGATCGCGGCGCTCGTCACCGAGATGCTGGAGGAGTTCAGCCCCGGCGCCCTGCCCTGAGCCCC
>NZ_JBSHHD010000147.1:0-1071 GCF_053618155.1 Agromyces sp. NPDC055658
TGCCATCCGACCTGCGGGTAGCTGTGGCGAAGACCCGTCGATGTCCGCGCTGGTATCGCTAGGCGGCGTTCTTCGGGGCGGTGTCCCTCTTCTCTGCCTTGTCCTTGGCTTCAACCCGGTCAGAAGCCTTCTTGACCGCGTCCCTGATACTGCGCACCGAGGACGAGACCTGATCACGCGCGTTCTCCACCGCCGCGCGTACCTTGTCACCCGACTCGGTGACCACCTTCTTCAGGCCCGGAGCCGCCTTGTTCCCGTCGCTGAGATCCGTTGCGGCAGGACGTGTCTTGGTGACGGTCCGCATTCCGGTAGCGGCCGCACTGACTTGTTGAGTGGCCGTGTCACCGGCGCCCTGAACGTCGTCGGCAGCCGTCTTGACGATGTCGTTCGCTGCGGTCTTGACATCCTCGATGTCTGACGACACCTTCTCGCGTAATTCGTTCTCGCTCTTCGGGAATGCCTTGTTCACCCGATCGATGACCTCGGCGCCGATCGCCCGGTTGAACTTGGTCACCGAGAAGCTCGCGTCGGCGATGCTCCGGTTGATCGCCGTGGCGATGGCCGCCGGATCACGGGTGGCGAAGGCATCCGTCACCTGCTCGGCCGCGGCGTTGAGCTGCCTCGACAGGGTCCGCACCTGCCGCAGGACCTCGACGTGGAACGGAGTTTCGGGTCCGATCTCGGTGCCGTTCCAGTTGACGACGCGCCAGCCGTCCTCAGGATTTCCCTCCACCACGACGTAACCGGTGTTTCGCAGCGGATTGGTCATCAGCCACATCGGGTCCGCATTTTCCGCATTCAGGAAAACCCAGAACATGATGGCGCCGCCGTGCGAAAATGCCGCCACGTTCCGGTCCCCGTTGTCGTACATGGTCTGAATTGCGCCGTCCATTCGCGCATCGAATTCCCGCCCGTTGACAGACCCGGGAATGCGGGCATCCAGATCGCCCTGCAGCCATTTCAGCGGCGCCTGCAGGTAGCCTTTCACGGCATCGGATTCCGGGGTCCCCTCGTAGATTCCTGCCTCAATTTCCTGGAGGCCGGGAACCACCTGGATCGGCAGGCCCAGGT
>NZ_JBSHHD010000148.1:0-1070 GCF_053618155.1 Agromyces sp. NPDC055658
GGCCGGGGCCGATCGTGAGGAGCGGCTGGCGGTGTACCGCGGCAACCTCGCCTGGGCTGCCGGGCAGGCCGGTGGCTCCGGCGTCGACGTGCTGATCGAACCCATCAACCAGCGCGACATGCCCGGCTATGTGCTGAGCCTTCAGGACGAGGCGCACCACATCGTGGGGCAGATCGGGGCACCGAACCTCAAGGTGCAGCTGGACCTCTACCACTGCCAGATCACCGAAGGTGACGTGACCGTCCGGTTGCGGACGGACATTCCGACCGGCCGGGTCGGGCATCTGCAGATCGCCGGAGTTCCCGACCGGCACGAGCCGGACAGCGGCGAGTTGGCGATCGACTACCTGCTGGCGGTCATCGACGAGACCGGCTTCGACGGCTGGATCGGCTGTGAGTACCGCCCGGCTGCGGGCACCAGTGAGGGATTGGGGTGGCTGCGACGAGCACAGGGGTGACGCGTCAGCGCAGCACCTTGTCCAGCGTGCGCAGATTCCTCGTCGTCGTCGAGGATTTGTAGCGCTTCTTGCCCATGGTCTTGCCGATCGCACTGTCCAGTGTGGTGGCCCGGGGCACCTGCCAATAGAGCACGCCGTCACCGCGTTGCACCTTCTCGCCGTCGCCCGGGGACAGGGCCGCGAGCTCGTCGAGCAACTCGGCGTCACTGACGAACGTCACGTAGGAGTGGTGGTCGGCGACCTCCCGCTCGAATGGGTATCCCTCGGAGATCTTCTGCAGGGTGGCCAGGTCGTACACCAGCACCCATGCCTCGTAACCGAAGGTGTCCCGCAGCGCGCGCTCAGCCGTGCTGCGGACCTTCGCGGCACCGGAAGTGCTGTCCAGCAAGACATTTCCACTGGCCAGTATCGTTCGAACCTCGGTGAACCCGGCAGCCTCCATGGCCTTCGCGACCTCGGCCATCTTGAGGTTTACGCCTCCGACGTTGACGCCTCGCAAGAACGCGATGTAGCGGGTCACAGGTCCAGCGTAATGGTCACTTCACCGGCAGCTGGTCGAGATCGGCCCCCGAGGTCGCGGTGATGAGGTGCAGCACGCGGCGGAAGGCGGGGG
>NZ_JBSHHD010000149.1:0-1070 GCF_053618155.1 Agromyces sp. NPDC055658
CCGCTGGAACGGTGCGGCGATCGCTCGTCATCGATGCTCCCTTAACAAAGCAAGTGCTTGGTAGGTTAGCCTACAGGGGTGATAGAGGTCCAGGAGTTCCGGGCCGAGGTCCGGCAGTGGCTCGCAGACAATCTTGTTGGCGAATTCGCAGCGCTCAAGGGCCTGGGTGGACCGGGGCGTGAACACGAAGCCTTCGAAGAGCGGCGGGCGTGGAATCAGCATCTGGCCGCGGCGGGATTGACCTGCCTTCTATGAGGAGTACGCCCGCGCCAACGCGCCCGACAAGGTCAACCACCTGGGCGAGGAGCTGCTCGGGCCGACACTCATCGAGTACGGCACCCCCGAACAGCAGCAGCGGTTCCTGCCCAAGATCCTCGACGTCACCGAACTGTGGAGCCAGGGCTACTCGGAGCCCAACGCCGGCAGTGATCTGGCGAATGTGGCGACGACGGCCGAGCTGGTCGGCGACGAGTGGGTTATCAACGGTCAGAAGGTGTGGACGTCGCTGGCCCACTGGGCGCAGTGGTGCTTCGTCGTGGCGCGTACGGAGAAGGGCTCCAAGCGGCACGCCGGCCTGTCCTATCTCTTGGTGCCGCTGGATCAGCCGGGCGTCGAGATCCGCCCGATCATCCAGCTGACCGGTGACTCCGAGTTCAACGAGGTGTTCTTCGACGACGCCCGTACGGAGGCCTCGCTGGTGGTCGGTCAGCCCGGTGACGGCTGGCGGGTGGCCATGGGCACCCTGACCTTCGAGCGCGGGGTGTCCACGCTGGGTCAGCAGATCCGGTACGCACGCGAGCACTCCAACCTCGTCGAGCTGGCCAAGCGCAGCGGCGCGGCCGACGATCCGCTGATCCGCCGGCGGCTGACCGAGTCGTGGACCGGCCTGCAGGCCATGCGGTCCTACGCCCTGGCGACCATGGATGTGGAGCAGCCGGGCCAGGACAACGTGTCCAAGCTGTTGTGGGCCAACTGGCACCGCGAGCTCGGCGAGATCGCCATGGACGTGCAGGGCACGGCCGGGCTGACGCTGCCCGAGGGCGAATTCGACGAGTGGCAGCGGCTGTACC
>NZ_JBSHHD010000150.1:0-1063 GCF_053618155.1 Agromyces sp. NPDC055658
ATCACATGCTGGCCTTGGTCAAAGCAGTGATGGATCAGCGTGCCGCCGAACGCAGCTACAGCGTCGATGAGTCCCAGCTGACACCGACGTTTGGATGGTCGCTGGCGGCATTGCGCAAGGTGTGGAACCAACGCAAGCCCCTGTGCGCGCCATGGTGGCCCGAGAATTCCAAAGAGGCTTACAACACAGGTCTGGACGGTCTGGCTCGAGGTCTGGAGGCATGGTCGGCATCGCGGCGCGGACTACGCGTAGGGAAAGTAGTGGCGTTTCCGCGGTTCAAATCGGCGCGGGCGCGTCGTTCGGTGCGCTTCACCACCGGTGCGATTCGTTGCGAATCGGATCGTCACCACGTGACGTTGCCTCGGGTCGGCACCATTCGCACCCTTGAATCGACCCGCAAGCTGGCCCGACGGGTGGAGGCCGAGACCGCGCGAATATTGTCGGCGACTGTCACCCAAGACGCTGCTGGTCGCTGGTATTGCGCGTTTCAGACGGTGGTGGCGGCAAAAGCCCGGCCAGCTCACGCAGCGTACTCACCGCACCAGATCGTTGGTGTCGACGTCGGGGTCAAGGTAGACAGCTTGTTGGTGGTGGCGACCCCTGCCGGTGTTGAGATCGCCCGGATCCCGGCACCCAAGTCGTTGACGGCGGCGCAGGCGCGCTTACGAACGTTGCAACGCAGGGCCGCGCGCCAACGCGGGCCGTACGACCCGGGCACCGGCGCCAAGCACATACCGTCGAAGCGGTGGCGACACACTCAGGCTCGGATCGGTGATACGCACGCACATGCCGCAGCAGTGCGCCGCGACGTGCTGCACAAGGCCACCACAATCTTGGCCCAGCAACACCGGGTGGTCGTTGTCGAGACCCTCAACGCCGCCGGGATGCGCGCCTACGGAGGTGCGCACAAGCGGGGCCTGAACAGAGCACTGGCTGATGCGGCCCTAGCCCAGGTCCGGCGGATGCTCGAGTACAAGACACGTTGGTATGGCAGCCAGTTGGTGGCTGTGGACCGGTTCTATCCGTCATCGAAGACCTGTTCGGCGTGTGGGAGGCGAAAGCC
>NZ_JBSHHD010000151.1:0-473 GCF_053618155.1 Agromyces sp. NPDC055658
CAGACCGCCCTTGGTCAGCGACGCCAGCACCGAGGGCACCTGGGAGTTGGCGTGGTCGACGAGGCTCGTGGAGATGGTGACCACATGGCCGCCTTCGCCGTGGGATTCGATCGCGGCGATCCCGGCGCGGGTCAGTTCGAAGAAGCCGCGCTGGTTGACTCCGGTGACGGCGTCGTAGTCCGCGTCGGTGTATTCGGTGAAGGGCTTGGCGATGAAGATGCCGGCGTTGTTCACGATGGTGTCGACGCGGCCGAAGCGCTCGACGGCGGCGTCGATCAGTTGCTTGCCCACGCCGGGCTGCCCGATGTCGCCGGGCACGGCCAGCACCATCGGATCGTCGCTCTCGCCGATGTTTCGGGAGTTGGCGACGACGGCGTAGCCCAGCTTGCGGTAACCCGCGACCAGGGCCTCGCCGATGCCCTGGGAGGCGCCGGTGATGACTGCGACGTGTGGTGTGGTGCTCATGGGGTGGT
>NZ_JBSHHD010000151.1:483-1058 GCF_053618155.1 Agromyces sp. NPDC055658
GCTCAACGTGGTCGCGCGCGATGTCATGTCCGCTCGGCGGGACCTGTTGGCTCTCTGCTGAGAGGCTGCGCCTACTACGCTCGAACCGTGGAGCTACGTCAGCTGCGCTATTTCGTCACCGTCGCCGAGGAGCTGAACTTCGGCCGGGCCGCCGAGCGCCTGCGTATCGCGGGGCCGTCGCTGTCCCAGCAGATAAAGGCATTGGAACGCGACCTCAAGGTCACCCTGTTCGACCGTGACCGGCGTTCGGTGGCGCTGACCCAGGCGGGCACCGCATTGCTGCCCGAGGCGCGGGCGCTGGTCCAGCAGGCCGACGAACTGCGCAGGCGCGCACAAGGTCTGGCGGTATCGGAGCCGGTCCGGATCGGGTACGTGAACTGGTGCCCGACCGATTGGGCCGAGCGGGCCTCGGGGGTGGCCCAGGTGCGGGTGGACACCTGGGTGATGCCGTCCCACACGCAGGCCGCCCGGGTCGCCGAGGGCAGCCTCGATCTGGCGATCTGCTGGGTTCAGAACGCCGACCTGGAGTCACTGTCATTGCAGGCCAGGCTGATTGGGGCGGACCGGTTGTATGC
>NZ_JBSHHD010000152.1:0-1054 GCF_053618155.1 Agromyces sp. NPDC055658
TTCCGGCTGACCGCAACGGATCTTCACAGGTCAGAGGCAAAGCCGCACCCTGAGCACACCGCTTATCCACATGGGGGGTCCTCACCGATTCCACATGCAATGCGACACTCTTCCATGCCCAACCAACTAGATCGGACCGAAAATCGATGATCATCGGGATACCGCGCGAGTCCCTGACTGGTGAAACGCGCGTCGCCGCCACGCCGCAGACTGTCGGACAGATTATCAAGCTCGGCTATGAGGTAGTCGTAGAAACCGGCGCCGGCGCTGCCTCGAGTTTCTCCGATGCCGCCTACGTCGACGCCGGTGCCGAGATCGGCCAGGCGTGGGACGCCGACGTAGTACTGAAGGTCAACGCACCCGATGATGCCGAGATCGGCAAGCTGCGCGACGGCGCGACCCTGGTCAGCCTTATCTCCCCCGGGCTCAAGCCCGAGCTGGTCGAGAAGCTGTCCACCCGCCCGATCACAGTGCTGGCGATGGACGCGGTGCCGCGTATCTCCCGGGCCCAGTCGTTGGACGTGCTGTCGTCGATGGCCAACATCGCCGGCTACCGCGCCGTGGTCGAGGCCGCCCACGCATTCGGCCGGTTCTTCACCGGTCAGGTGACCGCGGCGGGCAAGGTGCCCCCGGCCAAGGTGCTCGTGGTCGGAGCCGGTGTCGCCGGCCTGGCCGCCATCGGTGCCGCCGGCAGCCTCGGCGCGATCGTGCGGGCCACCGACCCGCGGCCCGAGGTGGCCGATCAGGTCGCCTCCCTCGGCGGCGAGTACCTGTCGGTCGCGAACGAGCAGGCCGAAGTCTCGGCCACCGGCTACGCCAAAGAGATGGACGACGACTACAAGGCCCGCGAGGCGCAGCTGTACGCCGAGCAGTGCAAGGACGTCGACATCATCGTCACGACCGCGCTGATTCCCGGCAGGCCCGCACCGCGCATCATCACCGCCGAGATGGTGGCCTCGATGAAGGCCGGCAGCGTCATCGTCGACATGGCCGCGGCCAACGGCGGCAACGTCGAGGGCACGGTCAAGGACGAGGCTATCGTCACCGACAACGG
>NZ_JBSHHD010000153.1:0-1046 GCF_053618155.1 Agromyces sp. NPDC055658
GAACTGGCCGTAAGAGCGTGAGGCAATACGCTTGACTTCATCCATCGTGGTTGATTTTATAAAGTGCACTACATCGCCGCAAGGGTCGGTCAACCAACAGTCAGGATGCCTTGGGATGCAGATCAATTGGCTCGGTGTCGTGCTCGCCCTCATCGCGGGCATGGCGGTCGCCGGCGTCTGGTACGGGAAGTTGTTCGTCGCGGTCTGGTGGAATCTGACCGGCATCACCCCGGAGCAGTCCAAGGCGGCCAGCAAGCGGAACATGGTCCAGCTGTTGATCGCCAACGCGGTCACCGCGATAGGGCTCGCTGCCGCGGTGGCCGTGACCGCTTCGGCAACCGGCATCCACTCGGTGTGGCTCGCACTCGTCGTCGGGTTCGCCGCATGGCTGACGTTCTCGGCGACGACGCTCCTTCAGCACAACGCGTTCGAACTCAAGCCACCGAAGCTGACGGTCATCAACACCGCGTATCAGCTCACGCTCTTCCTCGCGATGAGCCTCGTGATCGGGCTCTTCTAGCGCAGGCCCTACGGGTTGATCGTGTTCTCGCCGATCTGGCGGCCCCACACGTACTCGGACACCAGCGGCTGGCCGAGTTCGAAGTGGTTGTACGGCGCGATCGAGGCACCGATGTCCATGACCAGATACGGGGCCGGCCAGAGGTCCTTGGTGACGGGTTGCCAGCAGCCGGGCCGGCCCTCGGGACCACCGGTGGCGTTCACCCGGGGCAGGTTGTCCGGGTACACCCACGCGTTGGGGGCGCCGACCAGGAAGTCCTGCAGTTCGAACCCGTAGCCGTTGCGGGTCTGCTGGGCGAACTTCGGGGCGGCCTCGGCGTAGTTGTGGATCATGCAGTACAGCGCCGGGCTGTTGCGGTCCAACATCGCGCTGACCGGCAGCAGGTCCTGGGCACCGCGGACCAGATAGGGGCCGCCCCGCTCGAAGATGTCGCCGCCGGTGTTGCCGAAGCCGACCGCCGCCACCAGGGCCTGGTCCAGGTTCCCGCGCTGCTCGTTGAGGGTGCGGGCGGTGGTGACCGCGTTGG
>NZ_JBSHHD010000154.1:0-1042 GCF_053618155.1 Agromyces sp. NPDC055658
TTGCGATCTCTTCGGGCTCGATCAGTCGCTGGATCAACGACTGCGGCCGGTGCTTGATCATGAATTCGCGCTGCGCCTCATCCCACGGCAGCGATTTGTCGACGAGTTGGTAGACGAAGTCCTCGACGCCCGCCGTGTGGGTCGGCCCGGCGATCACCGAGTTCACGGTCACCCCGCTACCCGCGGCTTCCTTGGCGAAACCGCGCGATACGGCGAGCAACGCCGTCTTGGAGACGCCGTAGTGGATCATCTCCGCCGGCGTGACAATGGCGGAGTCACTGGCGATCTGGATCGCCCGGCCCCAGCCCCGCTCGGTCATCCCGGGCAGGTAACTGCGGATAAGTCGCACCGAGGCAAGGACATTCACGTCGAAGTAGGTGCGCCACTGCTCGTCGGTGATCTCCAACGGCGGCACCGCCCCGAAGATCCCCAGGTTGTTCACCAGGATGTCGACATCGGGCAGCTGACGCAGCAGGTCGGCCGTGCCCTCCTCGGTGGATACGTCGGCGGCGACGCCCAGCACATCGAACTCGCCCAGTTTGGAGACGGCTTCATCGACGCGGGCCGGCGTGCGACCGTTGACGGCGACACGGGCACCGCTGCGCGCCAGTTGCTCGGCGATCGCCAGCCCGATGCCCTGTGTCGAGCCCGTGACAAGTGCGGTCTTTCCGGTCAGTTCGATGTTCACAAGGCTGTACTACCACCGATGTGGGCAAACTATTCCAGGTTGCGCAGCTCGCGCTTGAGGATCTTGCCGGTCGGGTTGCGCGGCAGCTCGTCGAGGAAGACCACCTCACGGGGCACCTTGTACCGCGCCAGGTGCTCTTTGACGTAGGTCTTGATCGAGTCTTCGTCGAGGTTGGCACCCTCGGCCTTCACCACGAAGGCCTTCAGCCGGGCACCCCATTCCTTGTCCTCGACACCGAGTGCGGTCGCCTCGATGACATCGGGATGACCGCTGATCAGATCCTCGACCTCGGCCGGGAACACGTTCTCACCGCCGGAGACGATCATCTCGTCATCACGGCCGCTGACATAGAGC
>NZ_JBSHHD010000155.1:0-1040 GCF_053618155.1 Agromyces sp. NPDC055658
CGACCCGATGGCGACCGGCGTACTGGTGATCGGGATCGAGCGCGCCACCAAGATCCTCGGCCTCCTGACCGCCACCGACAAGTCCTATGCCGCGACAATCCGGCTCGGCCAGACCACGTCCACCGAGGACGCCGAAGGTGAAGTGCTGCAGACGGTTTCCGCTGCCCATGTCACCGACGATCAGATCGAGGACGCGGTGGCGGCACTGCGCGGAGATATCGAACAGGTGCCCTCGGCGGTCAGCGCGATCAAGATCGCCGGGCAGCGCGCCTACAAGCTGGCCCGCGAAGGGCAGACCGTCGAGCTGGCCGCCCGGCCCGTGCGCATCGGCCGGTTCGAGGTCCTCGCGGTCCGGCGGGTGGACGAATTCGTCGATGTGGACGTCGATGTGGACTGCTCCTCGGGCACCTACATCCGCGCCCTGGCCCGCGATGTGGGTGTGGCACTGGGCGTCGGTGGACATCTGACGGCCTTGCGCCGCACCAAGGTTGGCCGCTATGGGCTGGACGAGGCGCGCACTCTGGACGATCTCGCCGAGCAGGCTCGGCTGAGCTACTCACTCGACGAGGCGTGCCTGGTCGGGTTTCCGCGCCGCGACCTGAGCGCCGAGGAAACCGAGGACACCCGGCACGGGCGGGCGCTGACCCCGGCCGGCATCGACGGGATCTATGCCGCCACCGCACCCGACGGCCACCTTGTAGGCGTGATCAACGGTCAACGAGTGGCCAACGCATCGAGCAGACGGCGCGCGAGTGGCATCGCGGGACGGACGAGGTCGAAGTAGTGCGTCGGCAGGATGGTGGCGAGTGTGTTCATCAGATGCGCGTCGGCACCGATCAGGATGCGTGAGCGACCCCGCTCGATGCCCCGCTGGATGGTGGCGGCCGCCTGCTCTGGGGAAGTGCGGGCGAGCGCGGTGAAGTTCCGGTGGAACAGCTCGGGGTCGGTATTGCCGAGGGCATCCACGCGGACGCGTCCGGCCCGGGTGATCGGCGTGTCAATCCCGCCGGGGTGCACGGTGAGCGCGCGAACACCGGTGC
>NZ_JBSHHD010000156.1:0-1031 GCF_053618155.1 Agromyces sp. NPDC055658
TGATCCAGCTGGCGCCGCGGCGGCACCGGTGGTTATCGAATCCGCAGTTTGCTGAATGTCTCCAAGATCCGCCAGGCCGCAGCCTCGACCTGACCCGCATAGCCTCCGCCGAACAGCACTACATGCGCGAGCAACGGATAGAGCTGATGCAGGTCAACCCGATCCCGCCATCCATCGCGCAGCCGCTGCACCGTCCGGTATCCGGCCAGCACCTCATCCAGGAACGGGAAACCGAACAGCGCCAACATGGCAAGATCCGTTTCGCGATGGCCACCGTGCGCGGCGGGGTCGATCAGCACAGCACCGTGGCCGGTCCACATCACGTTGCCGCTCCAGAGGTCACCGTGCAGCCTCGCGGGCACGTCGTCGTCATCGAACGCACCCGCGCGGCACAGATCGGTCACCTCCGCGATCGCATCCTGCCCCGCGGCGGTGAGCCTGGGCGCAGCCAGCCGTGTCATCGGAGCCAAGCGGTCATCGGCGTAGAAGGCTCCCCATGAATCGCTGCGGGCCAACGACATTGGCAACGGCTGAGACAGCGGCCCGAAGAACCCATCCCCGTCGTAGCCGTCCGGACCGGACCCATACGCCGGTGCCCCGGCGTCGTGAGTACGGGCCAATCGCTGGCCGAAGACCCGCGCAGCGTGAACAGTGGGCCCCGTCGGCCGCAGCCGCCGCAGGGTCAATGAGTTTGCGTCGTAATCGATTACCGTCACGCACGGCACGCCACCGTCTACGGCGAGCCATCTGAGTCCGGCCGCCTCGGCCGCGAAGAACCCAGGCGGCGCCGACGCATTGCGCTTGACGAAGACATCGGCCCTGTCTGCCGCGTTGGGCATATCGGTCAGGCTACCGACGTACCCCTGACTACGCGGCTTTCGGCGGTGGTTGGGGTTGGAAGGGTGGGTACCACCACCATTCGGCGCGTTCCCCGGTCGGTCCGGGACACGGTGGAACATCGGGTGGGGGTGTGGTGGGTGTGCGGGCCAGCGATCCACCGTGCAGCGGTATTTAGGTGGTGTAGTTGTCGG
>NZ_JBSHHD010000157.1:0-1031 GCF_053618155.1 Agromyces sp. NPDC055658
TTCCTCGCCGACCAGCGGTGAGGAAGGGTCGAGTTGTTTGATCCCGACGGCGGCATCCACCCACTCGGCGCCGTGGCGCGCGGTCAGGGCGCGCACCTCGTCGAGTAAGCCGCGCCGGGCCGCCAATGACAGGGAAGCCCAGGTCTTTTCACCCTCGACGAGTTCCTCGAGGGCCTCGTCGATCTGCGTTTCGGTCATGTCAGCTCGCACTCTTGTCGAATTGCACCAATGCGTCGTGGTGATTGTGGGCGTACGGGGTGGGACCGTCGCCCGCCTCCCGCTTGGCCACGATCGCAGCGTACTGCTCGAACGGAGTGGTCCGGTCCCATTTGGCCCTGGCCTCGGCCGGGGTGTAGGTCACGGTGTTCTTGGCCGGGATGCCCAACAGGGTGGGGCCGACGATCGGTGTGGTGTGCGGCGTGGTGAGGTCCAGCATCGCCAGCTCGAAACGCGGATTGGCGGCGATGAGCCTCAGGAAAGGGCGCACCACGGCCCGCGCCGCGACGTCGGCGAACCGGCGCTGGGGGATGCCGCCCAGCAGGCGCATCCACTGGGGCATGGTGGCGATGATGGCGGCGCGCATCGGGATGTTGAACGCCTTGCGCATCCAGCGCGGCATCCGCTCGGGCAGGATGTGATAGCCCAGGTCGACCAGGTAATCCATCATCCGCTGGGCGACCTCGGAGCCGACCAGATCGGGCCGGAAGCTCTCGAAGTATTCGCGGATGCCCTCACGGGTGCGCGGCACGTCGTCGGGGTTGATCGTCTGGAACTCCGCGGCCCGTGCGCATTCCTCCCAGTACAAGCTCTCCTCGGCCGGCGACAGCTTGCCGGGGCCGAACATCTCGTAGCTGTAGAGGATCGAGTGCCAGGCGGTCAGGTGGATCCACAACTGCGAGTGTGGATCGTTGGCGTCGAACGGGCGCTTGGTGATCGGCTCGGTGCCGACGGCCTTGGAGTGGATCTTGACCAGGATCTCGGACGCGTCGAGGACAGACTTCGCGTCGCCGAAGGCCACCAGGGCGAAGTAC
>NZ_JBSHHD010000158.1:0-1027 GCF_053618155.1 Agromyces sp. NPDC055658
GGTACGAACAGCACGACCACCACCATGGCCAGGGTGATCCCGGTCAGGGCGTCGCGGTCGGTGTGGCGGTAGCGCCACCACAACAACGGCAACGCGATGACGATGGTGAGGATGCCGATGATGCGGGCGACCTCGAGCACAGCGTAGAAATTGACCGGAAAAAGCAGGCCGCCAATGGCATTGATGAGGTTGGCGGCCGCGGTGGGCACTGTCAGCCAGTTGATGATCTTGACCGAGCCGGCCAGCGCCGTCAGCCAGCCCAGGCCAACGCCTGCCAGCAGGGAGATGACCGCGAACACCGCCACGAAGATCAGAACCGAAGCGGCGGTGGCGACCGCGAATGCGCGCACCGCGGGCATGTCCCGCCTGTCCCTCAATTGGCGCATCCACACCCAGACCAGGAACGGAAGGGCAAGGCCTGCGGTCGCTTTGACCGCTACGGCTATCGCGATGAGGCTGACCCCGATCACCGGCCGGCCGGCGAAGGTCAGTGCGATCGCGGCCATCATCAGGCCGACCATCAGCATCTCGTTGTGCACGCCGCCCATCAGGTGCACGATCACCAGCGGATTGAGCACGCAGATCCACAGTGACGCAGCCCCGTTGGCGCCGACGTGGCGGGCCACGCGTGGTGCGGCCCAGATCAGCAACAGCAGACCGGGCAGCATGCACAGCCGCAGCAGCATGGTGCCGGCCACCACGTCGTCGCCCACCAGGATCGTGACGAACTTCGCCACCAGGATGAACGCAGGCCCGTAGGGCGCGGTTGTCGTCGTCCAGATCGGACTCACGTTGTCCAGCAAGGAGTTCGGATTCTCCACCGGACCCACCACATAGGGGTCGAAGCCGTCGCGCAGCAGCGCGCCCTGGGCCAGGTAGGAGTAGGTGTCGCGGCTGAACAGCGGCACGCTCAGCAGCAGCGGCGCGAGCCAGAAACCGGTGGTGGCCACCATGGTGTATTCGGTGGCGGTGCCGTCGATCACGCGTCGGCCCAGCCAGAGCCAGGCGATCAGCATCACTGCGACGC
>NZ_JBSHHD010000159.1:0-1016 GCF_053618155.1 Agromyces sp. NPDC055658
ACATGCGCGAGCGCCTGCGCACCGGGGGCCATGAGGTCGTGGGCTATGACCCTCGTCCCGAAGTGAGTGACGTGGCCAGCCTCGAGGATCTGGCCGGCGCGCTCGAGGCGCCGCGAGTCGTCTGGGTGATGGTGCCGTCGGGCACGGTGACGCACGAGACCATCGGCGAGCTCGCCGACGTGCTGGGCCCCGGTGACCTGGTGATCGACGGTGGCAACTCCCGTTACACCGAAGACGGTCCGCACGCGAAGTTGTTGGGCGACAAGGGAATCAACTTCATCGACGCCGGTGTGTCGGGGGGTGTCTGGGGCCTGCATGAGGGCTACGGGCTGATGGTCGGCGGCAGTGACGCCGACGTGGCTCGAGCCATGCCGATCTTCGACACGTTGCGTCCCGAGGGTGACGTGGCCGACGGATTCGTGCATGCCGGTCCGGTGGGCGCGGGTCACTACGCCAAGATGGTGCACAACGGCATCGAATACGGTCTGATGCACGCCTATGCCGAGGGATACGAACTGCTGGCGGCCGAGGAACTGATCACCGATCCGCAGGCGGTGATCCAGGCCTGGACGAACGGCACCGTGGTGCGGTCGTGGCTGCAGCAGCTGCTGGCCAAGGCGCTCAAGGAGGATCCCGGTTTCTCTGCGATCAGCGGGTACACCGAGGATTCCGGGGAGGGCCGCTGGACCGTGGAGGAGGCCATCAGTCACCGGGTTCCGATGCCGGTGATCGCGGCGTCGTTGTTCGCGCGGTTCGCCTCGAGGCAAGAGGACTCCCCCACCATGAAAGCCGTCTCGGCCCTGCGTAACCAGTTCGGTGGACATGCTGTGCACCGGATCAGTGAGTCCGGTTAGGCGCGATTCCGATGTATGTCCGTCACCTGGGACTGACCGACTACCGGTCCTGGGCAAATGTCGAGCTCGAGCTCGAGCCCGGCCGCACGGTGTTCGTCGGATCGAACGGCTTCGGCAAGACGAATCTCGTTGAGGCGCTGTGGTATTGCGCCACGTTGGGTT
>NZ_JBSHHD010000160.1:0-1011 GCF_053618155.1 Agromyces sp. NPDC055658
GCCCTATATCGGTCACCACATCGCTGTGGAATCGATCCGCAAAACCGACGACGGGTGGGTGTGGAAGTTCGACCCCGACATCTTCGGTGGCCACCTGCTCGACGAAACGTCCGCCGACGAGGAGATCCTGGAGAACACCTTCGCCCGAATCCCTTGCCGGGTGGGGTATTTGCGCTGCGAAGACGGAGTGGTTCCACCTCGGATGGCCGACCAGATCCGTTCGATGCTGCAACTGCGCGGTCCGTTCGTCGAACTCGCCGAAGCCGGTCACCACCCCATGCTGGATCAGCCCCTGCCACTGGTGGCGACCATCCGCACCCTGCTGGAGTTCTGGTCCATCACTTAGCCTGCAGCGGCCCCTCGAAGGACTTCTTGAGCGCTCTCGGGGCGACGACGGGCAGCAGCGCGGCAAGCAGTCTGCGCTTGAATCCCTGTGGATTGCGGACTAATTCGATGTCGACACGGGTGCCACTCGGCTGTGGGAGCAATTGGAAGGTCCAACCACCGCCCGGGCCGAACACCTTCGAATCGTGGGTGGCCACGGTGACGCGCCGACGCTGAGCATCCCAGTCGTAACGGGCGCGCTCCCAGGCCGCTGCCGTGCCCTCGGTCACTTCGGCCCAGGTATCCCCGAGTGAGTGCACCTGGAAGTGGTCCGCGTCGATCGTCGGCCACTGCTGCGGGCGCGTCGGCCCAAAGTCGGTCAGCACGTCCATGAGGGCGGCGGGGTCCAGCGCTGACGTCATGTGAAAGCGGACGGTGGGCATGATGGCACTCCTCATTGTGGCGAATCAATCTGGGAAGTAACGACATTCATCCTTTCCCGGCGGCGGTGCCGTCGGTGAATGTCATGCGTCCATCTGACCCGCCAGAAGCGATCAAGTCCAACGATTGCTTTTGATGTCAGCCATCTTCAAAGTAGATGGCACAATGCAGCGGAGTCGATCGTCGCCGGCCCGCGTCCGCCTACCTGCCGTCGGCGGTGTCGACATCCTTCGCCCTGACCAGTTC
>NZ_JBSHHD010000161.1:0-1010 GCF_053618155.1 Agromyces sp. NPDC055658
GACCGACCTCGGCCATGACCAGGCCCGGCGGTTCGCCGGGACGCTCGGTCAGCGTCCGTCGATCCTGGCCCACTCCGTGGCCCGGCGCGCAGCGCAGACCGCAGCCGGAATCGGCACCGAAACCGGCCTTGTCCCATTCGAATTCGAAGGGGTCCACGAAGTTCAGGTCGGTGAGCTGGAGGACCGCAGCGACGACGACGCCGTCGCCGAGTTCAACCGGATCTACGAGCGCTGGCACCTCGGCGAACTGGATGTGCCGATGCCCGGCGGCGAGAGCGCAGAGGCGGTCCTGGGCCGGTACGTGCCGGTGCTCACCGATCTTCGGTTGCGCTACCTCGACGACCAGGACTTCCACAGTGACATCGTGCTGGTGAGCCATGGCGCCGCGATCCGTTTGGTGGCTGCCGTGCTGGCCGGCGTCGACGGCAGCTTCGCCCTCGACCATCACCTGGCCAACACCGAATCGATTGTGCTGGCGCCGATCACCGACGGGCGCTGGAGTTGTGTGCAGTGGGCGGCGGTGACTCCGCCGTTCTATCCGGAGCCCGCCGCGACACCGGTCGCCGACGCGGTGACGTCCGAAACCGACCCGATGGGCTAGGCGTACCGCCGGCTCGAGAGTGCGCTCTCATGCGCACACTGGCAGCCGACCGCCTCACAGTCGAGGCTGAACGTGTGCGCTGCTTCCGGGGTGGTGCAGGCGTCGTCGGTGCATTCCGTGCGGTACCGGACGTGGTGGATCACGGTGCCGTGGCAATGCTCCAGACCGGCCGCGCACTCCCGGCACTGGATGGTCATAGCCCGTTGATAGCACTGTGGGCCGACAAAACGTGGTTGCCGCGCCTGGTGGCCTGGCCCCAGCTATTTGTCTTCGCGCTAGCGGCTCATCCCCAGCCAAGTTCGTGGAGCCGCTCGTCATCGATCCCGAAATGGTGCGCGATCTCGTGGATCACGGTGATCGCCACCTCGTCGACCACGTCGGCCTCACTGTCACAGAAGTCCAGCAGGGC
>NZ_JBSHHD010000162.1:0-1009 GCF_053618155.1 Agromyces sp. NPDC055658
GGCCCAACGGCCACATCACCCATGAAGAGCTGCGGCCGCTGAAGGTGCTGGCCTCGCGCCTGCCGTGCGAGTACGCCAACCCGGGTGTCTTCATGCCGGGACGGCCGTTGGTGCAGGGCATGCGGGTGGCGCTGTCGGCCGAGGTGGCGCGCACCCACGAGGAGCTCGTCGAGCGCATCCTGCACGCCGGGCTGGCCTACACCGACCTGGTGGACCAGCAGACCTCGTTGGTGATCTGCAACGAACCGGCACCCGACCAGGGCAAGGGCTACCAGGCCGTCGAGGTGGGGGTGCCGCTGCTCGATGACGACACCTTCATGGGCCTGCTCGCCCATGTCGTCGGTGGTGCCGACATCGAGCAGTTCTGCGACATCCCTGCCGAAAGCGATCAGTACACGCTCTTTTAGCTGAGCGCCTTTGCCTTCAGCCCGTCGAACTCGGCCTGACTGATCGTGCCGGCATCCAGCAGTGCCTTGGCGTCGGCGATCTCCTGCGCCGGGGAGCGGCCGGCTGCCTCGCGGATGTAGGCGTCGGTGTCCTGCTTGGCGGCCAGCGCGGCTGCCTGCGCGCACTCGGACATGCCCTTACCCCGGGCGATCAGGTACACGAGCGCGGTGAGCCACGGGAACACGATCAGGAAGACCACCCACACGGCCTTGACCCAGCCGGAGGTCTTGTGGTCACGCCAGAACAGGTCCGTGAGGATCTGGAACAGGACCAGCAGGTATGCGATCCAGGCGAAGATGATCAGGAAATGCCAGAGGAAATCCCATGTCGAGCCCCAGTCCATGGACCGCTCCTTGCCGTTGGCCTTCGCGTAGTGATCTACGCCAGCGTCAGCTAAGCACGCGCCGCGCGGTTGACGGCAGATACGACCGCGCGAAGTGATGCAGTTGTGATCGAAGTCGCGATACCGACGCCCCAGACGGTCCTGCCGCCGATCGACGCCTCGACGTAGGCCGCGGCCTGCGCCTCTTCGCCCGAGGACATGGCGTGCTCGGAGTAATCC
>NZ_JBSHHD010000163.1:0-1000 GCF_053618155.1 Agromyces sp. NPDC055658
ACGCCCGTCGCCGCGTCGGCGAACTGGTTCGACGCACGCATCTGCTACTCCTTCGGATACGAGGGACGTCTTCCCCAACGGCCTGGTATTCCGATCGAGCATGCAGTTGTGTGTGCCGCGCGTGTCTATTGTGCCTTGTGTGGCCAGTGTTGCGCTAGTCTGTCCCGCTTTCTCTCAGCACTCCATCAGATATCGCCGGCCACAGCGGGTAGGTCCAGTCCCCGAAGTCGCGGTCGGTCAGCACCACCAAGGCCAGGTCAGCGGCCGGATCGACCCACAGGAACGTCCCCGATTGGCCGAAATGGCCGAACGTGCGCGGAGAGTTTGCCGAGCCCGTCCAGTGCGGGGATTTGCCGTCGCGAAGCTCGAAGCCCAGCCCCCAGTCATTGGGCCGTTGCACACCGAACCCCGGCAACACCCCGTCGAGCCCACGAAACTGCACCGTCACGGCCTCATCGTGCAGTTGCTGAGACACCAGTCCCGGCCGCAACAGCTCCCGGGCGAACACCGCCAGGTCGGCAACGGTCGACACGCCGCCGAACCCGGCCGCCTGCGCCCCACCCAACAGCTTCGACCCCGACATCTGCAGCGGCTCGAACACCGCCTCGGTCAGATAGGTACCGAACTCGATGTCGGCGGCACCCTCGACCGCGCGGGCCAGCAGTTCGAATCCGTAGTTGGAATAGATGCGGCGCTGACCCGGCTGCGCGAGCACCTCGGCCGACCGCATCGCCACCCCCGACGCATGCGCCAACAGGTGACGGATCGTCGACCCGGGCGGGCCGGCTGGAGTGTCGAGGTCGACCGCACCTTCTTCGATCGCGATCTGCGCGGCCCGCGCCACGAGCGGTTTGGTCACCGAGGCCAACGTGAACGCCTTGTCCGTATCGCCGCGGCTGGCCAGCACCCCGGATGGGCCGACCACCGCAGCGGCGACCGAGTCGACCGGCCAGGTATCGATGACGTCGAGAACGTCGGCATCCATCAGGACCGTCCGCTC